>JAIYCN010000129.1 GCA_027487995.1 Rubrivivax sp.
AACTCAGTCCGCCTGACGACGCAGGAAGGCCGGAATCTCGATCTCGTCCATGCCGTTGTTGGCCAAGGCTTCCACACGGGCCGAGGCCTCGCGCTTGCGCCAGACACTGGGCACACCCAGGCCGGAGTAGTTGGCCTCCTGCGGCGCCTGTGCATCCACGGACGTGATCACCGGCATGTTGTCCGTGCCGGTGCGCTGCACCACCGGAACCGCTTGCACCACGGACAGCGGCGCCTGCTGGCGCTTGCCGGGGTTCAGGCCGGTGGCGATCACGGTCACGCGCATCTGGTCGCCCAGGCTTTCGTCATAGGCTGCACCATAGATGACGTGCGCATCATCGGCCGCATAGCGCTTGATGGTGTTCATCGCATGCTTGCTTTCAGCCAGCTTGAACGTGGCACGGCTGGCCACCAGCAGCACGAGCACACCACGCGCACCGGACAGGTCGATGCCTTCCAGCAACGGGCAGGCCACGGCAGCTTCGGCGGCCTTGGTGGCGCGGTCGGGGCCGCTGGCCATGGCCGTACCCATCATCGCCTTGCCCGGCTCGCTCATCACGGTCTTGACGTCTTCGAAGTCGACGTTGACCAGCGCGTCCATGTGGATGATGTCGCTGATGCCGCCCACGGCGTTGCGCAGCACGTCGTTGGCCTTGGCGAAGGCCTCGTCCTGCGTCACGTCGTCGCCCAGCACCTCGAGCAACTTCTCGTTGAGCACCACGATGAGGCTGTCGACATTGGCCTCCAACTCCGCGGCACCGGAGTCGGCCTGCTTGGCGCGGCGATTGCCTTCAAAGTCGAAAGGCTTGGTCACCACACCCACGGTCAGGATGCCCATTTCCTTGGCCACGCGGGCCACCACCGGAGCGGCGCCCGTGCCGGTGCCACCGCCCATGCCGGCGGTGATGAAGACCATGTGCGTGCCTTCCAGCGCACTGCGGATGTCCTCCACCGCCTCTTCGGCTGCAGCCTTGCCCACCTCGGGTTTTCCGCCCGCGCCCAGGCCGTTCTTGCCCAGTTGGATCAGGTGCTGAGCAGCCGAGCGGTTGAGTGCCTGCGCGTCCGTGTTGGCGCAGACGAACTCCACGCCGCTCATGCCCTGCTTCATCATGTGCTCGACGGCATTGCTGCCGCCACCGCCCACGCCGATCACCTTGATCTTGGTGCCTTGGTCAAACTCTTCGATCATCTCGATGGCCATGTGGAACCTCCTTCGTTCGCAGTTGCCAGTGGTTGAAAAAACGTCGTTTTAAAAATTGCCGATGAACCAATCCTTGGCCCGTCCCAGCCAACTCTTCATCGAACCGGCCTGTTGAGCCGCTCGCTGGCCGCGTGCGCGGGCCAGCCTTGCTTCTTCGAGCAATCCCATCACCGTGGCCGACCGAGGGTTGGCCACCATGTCGAACAGAGGGCCGCCATAGGTCGGCACCCCCTTGCGCACCGGCTTGAGGAAGATGTCCTCGCCCAGCTCCACCATGCCCGGCATCACGGCCGAGCCCCCGGTGATCACAATTCCACTGCCCAGGAGTTCCTCGTATCCGCTGTCGCGGATCACCTGGTGCACCAATGAATAGATTTCTTCCACGCGCGGCTCGATGACAGCGCCCAAGGCCTGGCGGCTGAGCATGCGCGGCATGCGGTCGCCCAGACCCGGCACTTCCACCTGCTCGGCCGGATCGGCCAGCAACTGCTTGGCCACGCCGTACTCCACCTTGATCTCTTCAGCATCCTTGGTGGGTGTTCGCAGCGCCATGGCAATGTCGCTGGTGATGAGGTCGCCGGCGATGGGAATGACCGCCGTGTGGCGAACCGATCCTTCCGTGAAGATGGACACATCGGTGGTCCCCGCACCGATGTCCACCAGGGCCACGCCCAAGGCCTTTTCGTCATGCGTGAGCACCGCATGGCTGCTGGCACTGGGGTTGAGCACCAGCTGCTCCACTTCAAGCCCGCATCGGCGCACGCACTTGACGATGTTCTCGGCCGCACTTTGCGCGCCGGTGACCAGGTGCACCTTGACCTCCAGACGCCCACCGCTCATGCCGATGGGCTCCTTGACCTCGTGCCCGTCGATGATGAATTCCTGCGGCTCCACCAAGAGCAGGCGCTGGTCGTTGGGGATGTTGATCGCCTTGGCGGTTTCCACCACTCGCGCGGCGTCGACCGGGGTCACTTCCTTGTCACGCACGATCACCATGCCGGTGGAGTTCTGACCACGAATGTGGCTGCCGGTGATGCCGGTGTAGACGCGGGTGATCTTGCAGTCGGCCATCATCTCGGCCTCCTTCAAGGCCTGCTGGATGCTCTGCACCGTGGCGTCGATGTTCACCACCACCCCGCGCTTGAGGCCGTAGCTCGGGGAGATGCCCAGGCCCGCCACGCGCAGTTCTCCATTGGGCATGAACTCGGCCACCACCGCCATCACCTTGGCGGTGCCGATGTCCAGTCCCACGACGAGGTCCTTGAATTCCTTGGCCATCTTCTGTCCTGTGGTCTAGGGTTTGGGTTTGTTGGGTTTGACAGCGGCTGCGGGCGGCGCGGGCCGCACCGGTGTCGAGACCGTGGTGCTGATGCCGGCCAGGCGCAGCGCGTAACCTTCGGCATGCCGCAAGTCGGCGTACAGGACGGGTCGACGGAACGGCGCCACCGCCTGGGGCAGGGTGCGCACGAAGGTCTCGGTGCGTGCCAGCACCTCCGCCTGTGACCCACGGCCCAGTTCAATGCGCGTGCCCGTGTCCAACTCCGCCGACCAAGAGCCCTTGTTGCTGAGTTGCAATGCGCGAATGCCGGCACGCTCGCTGCCACCGGCCAAGCGGCCCACGGGCGCCAACGCCTCGCTCAGCGGGCGATACAGCGCCCACATCTGGGGTGAGCTTCCTTCAGGGCCGCGGAAGACGGGCAGGTTCTCGTCTTCGACATCTCCGGGATTGGCCTGGAAGACGCTGCCGTCCTGCCCCACCAGGCGATCATCCCGGCCGTCGCGCAGATCCACGGATTCCCACAGGGCCACGGCCTTGTGCTCCTGCAGGCGCACGCGCAATTGACCGGGCCAGTGACGTTGAACCTCAGCCCTTTGCACCCAGGGCACACCCTCGAACGTGCGGCGAGCGGCCTGCAAATCAATGGTGAAGAAGTTGCCCTCCAGGCGCGGCACGGCATTGGCCCGGATCGTGGCCACACTGGTGCGGGTGAGCTCCGCTTCCAAGAGGATGCGCTGGATGGCGAAGCCGCCCTGGCGCAGCAACCACGCCGCGCCCAAGGCCAGCAAGGTCAAGCCGGCCAGCAGCAGCGTCCAGCGGGAGGCCAGGTTCATCAGGCGCACATCCCACGGCGCCTCCGCCCCCGAGCGGCCGGACGCACCTCGGGCCGATCCATTTCCGCCCAGGCCCGAACCCATACCCAGCATGGCGCTCCAACCGCCCGCGTTCGTGCTCATGGTGTTGGGGTGGGCTGCGGCCATCATGCGCCCGCCTTGTCTGAGTCACCCGAGGCACCCACGCGGCCACCAGGATGGTCCAGCGTGGCCGAAGCCAGCAACATCACGCACAGTTCCCCGTAGCCGACGCCAGCCGCGCGTGCGGCCATCGGAACCAAGGAGTGGCTGGTCATGCCCGGAGACGTGTTCATCTCCAGCAGGAAGGGCTGGCGGTCACGTGCGCGAATCATGAGATCGGCACGGCCCCAGCCGCGGCAGCCCAGCGTGCGGTACGCCTGCAGCGTGATGCGTTGGATCTCGGCCTCTTCCTCGGCAGGCAGTCCGCTGGGCACGAGGTACTTCACATCATCGGTGAAGTACTTGTTCTGATAGTCGTACGCACCGTCCGGGGCCGCAATCCGCACCACCGGCAGCGCACGGGCATGCTCACCTTCACCCACCACGGGGCAGGTGACTTCCTCGCCCTCGATGAACGCCTCGCACAACACGTCAGGGTCGAAGCGAGCGGCCAGTTCCACCGCGGCCTGCATCTCCGAATACCCGCTCACCTTCGTCACCCCGATGGACGAACCTTCGCGCGGCGGCTTAACGATCAGCGGCAAGCCCAGTTCATCGGGCACCGCGCGGATGCGCTCGTGCTGCAGATCACCGGCATTCAACCGAACCCAAGGTGGTGTGGGCAGGCCCTCGGCCACCCACACCCGCTTGGTCATGACCTTGTCCATGCAGATGGCCGAAGCCATCACGCCCGAGCCGGTGTAGGGAATGCCCAACCACTCCAGCACCCCTTGCACGCCCCCGTCTTCGCCGCCTCTTCCGTGCAGGGCGATGAACACGCGGTCGAAGCCTTCGCGTTTGAGTTCGGCCAATTCCCGCGCAGCGGGGTCGAAGGGATGCGCATCAACACCCTGATCACGCAAGGCTTGCAGGACACCCTGGCCGGACATGAGCGAGATGTCGCGCTCGGCCGAATGCCCACCCATCAGCACCGCAACTCGGCCCAGGGTCTTGGGGTTGAGGACCGAAGACGTCATGCAAGTCCCCCTTCCACCCGGGACTTGACCTTGCCCGCCACAGTGCCGATGGATCCGGCTCCCATGGCGACCACCACGTCACCATCGCGCACCGCACCCAGGATTTCCCCATCCAGGCGGGCCACGTCGTCCACGAACAGGGGGTCGACCCGTCCCGCCACCCGAAGAGCGCGCGCGAGAGACCGACCATCGGCCGCCACGATGGGCTGCTCCCCGGCCGCGTACACCTCGGTCAGCAGCACGGCGTCGGCAGTACCCAAGACCTTGACGAAGTCCTCGAAGCAGTCCCGCGTGCGGGTGTAGCGGTGGGGCTGGAAGGCCAGCACCAACCGGCGGCCCGGGAACGCGCCGCGCGCAGCTTCGATCACCGCGGCCATTTCCACTGGATGATGTCCGTAGTCGTCGATCAAGGTGAACAGTCCGCCGCCCTGCGCGTTGGACACCGGTAGATCGCCGTAGCGCTGGAATCGCCGACCCACTCCACCGAAGGCGGCCAGCGCCTGCACGATGGGCCCATCCGGCAGTTCCAACTCGGTGGCCACGGCCACGGCAGCCAGTGCGTTGCGCACGTTGTGAACGCCCGGCAGGTTCAGGGTGATGTCGATGTCGGGCAGGTGCACCCCGTTCCGCCGTTGGCAGGTGAAGCGCATCTGGCCACCGGGCAGCGCGCGCACATCCACCGCCCGCACCTGGGTGTCTTCGCCCAGACCGTAGGTGACCACCGGACGACTCACCAGGGGCATGATGGAGCGGGCGCCCGGATCGTCACTGCACAGGATGGCGGCGCCGTAGAAGGGCATGCGGTGCAGGAAGTCCACAAAGGCGCTCTTCAGCCGGGCATAGTCGTGGCCGTAGGTTTCCATGTGGTCGGCGTCGATGTTGGTGACCACGCTCAGCACCGGGCTAAGGTTGAGGAAGGAGGCATCGCTCTCGTCGGCCTCCACCACGATGTAGTCGCCGCGGCCCAGCGCGGAATTCGCACCGGCGCTGTTGAGGCGTCCGCCAATCACGAAGGTGGGGTCCAGGCCTGCGGCGGCCAGCACCGTGGTCACCAGGGAGGTGGTGGTCGTCTTGCCATGGGTGCCGGCAATGGCGATGCCCTGGCGCAGCCGCATGAGTTCAGCCAGCATGGCCGCACGCGCCACCACCGGAATGCGGCGGGCGCGGGCGGCCATCACCTCGGGGTTGTCGTGCTTCACGGCAGTGGACACCACCACGGCCTGCGCGCCTTCGATGTGCCCGGCGTGATGGCCGATCTTCACACTGATGCCCAGGGCGGCCAGCCGCTGGGTCACGGCGCCGTCGTTCTGGTCAGAGCCCGACACTGCATAGCCCAGGTTGTGCAGGATTTCCGCGATGCCGCTCATGCCGGCTCCGCCAATGCCCACGAAATGAATGCGCTTGACGGCGTGCTTCATGCGGCCCTCACCAACCCTTCCAGTTCATCGGCCACGGCATTCGTGGCACCAGGCCGGGACAGCGCGCGTGCAGCCTTCGCCATCTGCAACAGACTCAAACGGTCCAGGCCATCCAGCAGGCGGGCCAGATGCTCCGGGGTGAGGGCGGACTGTTCAACGTGCAACGCGGCCCCCCGCTCGGCCATGTAGTGCGCGTTGTGCCGCTGGTGCGCGGTGGTGCTCACGACCAGCGGGACCAACACACTGGGCACGCCCGCCGCACACAACTCGCTGACCGTGATGGCACCAGCGCGGCACAACACGAAATCGCAAGCAGTCAACTGCTGCGCCATGTCGTCGATGAAGGGCAGCACCTGAACATCATGGTCGGTGAGCCCGCCGGCCGCCGCATAGCGCGCCTGCACGGCTTCTGCCTGCGCTTGTCCCGTCTGATGCACGACGAACGGACGGCGCTCCGGCGCCATCAGGGCGAGTGCCGCGGGAACCGTCTCGTTCAGGATCTTAGCCCCCAGGCTGCCGCCGACAACCAACACGCGCAGTCGACCCTGCCGCCCGGCGAACCGCTCGCTCGGCTCGGCGATGGCCGCAATTTCGGGTCGAATGGGATTTCCCGTCACCACGGCGCGCCGCACGCCCTCGCTGCCACCCTCGAATCCAAAAGCCACGCGATCGGCCACCGGCAACAAGGCGCGATTGCTCAACAGCAAGGCCGCATCGGCGTTGACCAGCATCAGGGGCTTGCCCAGGAGGCTGGCCATGAGGCCTCCGGGGAAGCAGATGTAGCCGCCCATGCCCAAGACCGCATCCGCTCCGCGTTGGCGAAGCAGCCTCGCGGAATCCCAGAAGGCCTTGAGCATCCGCAGTCCGCCGGTGGCCGTGTGCCACAGTCCCTTGCCACGCAGACCCGTGAAGGACAGGCGATCCAATGGGATGCCGGTTGGCGGCACGAGACGGTTTTCCAGGCCGGCTGGCGTGCCCATCCAGGAAACGGTCCAGCCGCGGCGCTGCATCTCCCGCGCCACCGCCAGGCCCGGCGTGACGTGTCCACCGGTGCCGGCAGCCATGATGACCAGGTGCGGCATCACACGCGCCCTCCCCGCATGAGTTGCCGGTTCTCAACGTCGACCCTCAACACGATGGCAATGGCCGTGAGGTTGAGCAGAAGGGCCGAACCGCCGTAGCTCATCAGCGGCAAGGTCAAACCTTTGGTGGGCAGCACGCCCAGGTTCACGCCGATGTTGATAAAGGCCTGAACGCCAATCCAGATCCCGATGCCCTGCGTCATCAATCCCGCAAACACGCGGTCCATGGCGATGGCCTGCCGACCGATGGCAAAGACGCGGCGTGTGAGCCAGAAGAAGGCCACGATGACGAAGAGCACGCCGGCAAAGCCCAATTCCTCACCAAGCACCGCCATCAGAAAATCGGTGTGGGCCTCTGGCAGGTAGTACAACTTCTCCACGCTGTTGCCCAAGCCCTGACCAAAGATTTCCCCACGCCCGAAGGCGATGAGGGAATGGGTCAGTTGATAGGCCTTGCCCTGCGCATAGGCCGGATTCCAGGGGTCCAGGTAGGCGAAGATGCGCTGGCGACGGAATTCGCTGAACACGATCATCAGCACGAAGGCCCCCACCAGGATGGCCACGCTGAGGAAGAACATGCGACCGTTGACACCGCCGAGGAACAGGATGCCCAGGGCGATGGCGGCGATCACCATGAAGGCACCCATGTCAGGCTCGGCCAGCAGCAGCATGCCCACCACGCCCAGCGCCACTCCCATCGGGAAGACAGCCCTCATGAAGTTCTCGCGCGCATCCATCTTGCGAACCATGTAGTTCGCCGCATACATGGCGATGCCGAGCTTGGCCAACTCACTGGGCTGGAAGTTCATGATGCCAAGCGGAATCCAGCGTCGTGCGCCATTGACTCCCTTGCCTATGAACGGCACCAGCACGATGACCAAGAGCACCAGGGACACGACAAAGATATGCGGTGCCCAGCGTTCCCACACCCGGATCGGCACCTGCAGCATCACCACCGCAGCGACCGTGGCAATGCCGATCGACAGGAAGTGGCGCGTGAGGAAATGGGTGGGCGTGTAGCGCGCAAAGCGCGGGTTGTCAGGCAGGGCCACCGAGGCCGAATACACCATGACGAGACCCAGGGCCAGCAGCAGCAGGACCACGAGCACCAGGGGTTGATCGAAGCCTTGAACCTTCACCGGTTGTCCGGTGCGCCCCACCCAATCGTGGATGGGCACCGAGCGGACCGTGCCGCCATCGGCCACGGCACGGCCGCCCAGCCACGCGGGACGCGTCGTCCACAGTGCGGCAGCGCGCTGCATCCAGGAGGTTGAGGCCAGGTTGTTCAGGGCGCTCACGCCATCTCCCCCTGGTCATGTGCCCAGGCCTGCGCCTCGGCCACGAAGACCTGCGCACGGTGCTTGTAGTCCCGGAACTGGTCGAGGCTGGCACAGGCCGGGCTCAAAAGAACGGCGTCAC
>JAIYCN010000198.1 GCA_027487995.1 Rubrivivax sp.
CATTGACCTGGAGGGCGAACTCACCGGCGTGCTGCCGTCCACCGATTGGAAGAAGCGCGCCTACCGCAAGCCCGAGCAGCAGCGGTGGTATGCCGGCGAAACCATCTCGCTGGGCATCGGCCAGGGCTACAACAACTTCACCATGCTGCAGATTGCGCACGCCATGGCCACCGTGGTGGCGGGCGGAGAGCGTCATGCCCCGCGCGTGGTGCGCGAGGTGCAGGACGTGGTCACCCGTGGGCGCAGCGTGGTGGACCGGCCCGAGCAGGAACCCCTGGCCTACAAGCCCGAGCACGTTGACGTCATTCGACGTGCCATGCAGGCGGTCACCACCGAAGGCACCTCCACGCGCGTGTTCGCGGGGGCCCCCTACACCTCGGGCGGCAAAACCGGCACCGCGCAGGCCGTCACCATTCGCCAGAACGAAAAGTACAACGCCGCCAAGTTGACCGAGCACCAGCGCGACCACTCCCTGTACGTGGCCTTCGCGCCGGCCGACAAGCCCACCATCGCGCTGGCCGTGATCGTGGAGAACGCGGGCTTCGGCGCTGCGGCGGCTGCGCCCATTGCCCGCCGCGTGTTCGACTACTGGTTGGAGGGCCGCTGGCCCGGTGAAGACGACATCGCCGCCACGCAGCGAGGCGAGTCTGCCGCGCCGCTGGGGGCTCCGCGCCGCGCGGTGGATGTGGCCCTGCCCGGCAGTGCGCCGCCCGAGCCTGGGCTTACCGCTTCGACGCGCGTGGCGAACGCAGCAGGTGCGGCCGGTGCCGTCGGTGCAGCGGCACCAAACGGTGGCTTGCGGCCATGACCACCGCCTATACCCAACCCTCGCGCTGGCAGCGGCTGCAGCCCTTCGTGCAGGGCTTTGACGGTGGGCTCTTGCTGGCCGTGCTGCTGTTGGCGCTGCTGGGCTTGCTCACCATGTATTCGGCCGGTTTCGACCACGGCACCCGTTTCGTGGACCATCTGCGCAACATGGGCATCGCCGCGGTCATCATGTTCACGGTGGCGCAGGTGCCGCCGCATCGGCTTCAACGCGTGGCATTACCGCTGTATGTGGCCGGTGTGGGCCTTTTGGTGGCGGTGGCGTTGTTCGGCATCACCAAGAAGGGCGCCACGCGCTGGCTGAATGTGGGTGTGGCCGTCATTCAACCCAGCGAGATCCTCAAGATCGCCATGCCACTCATGCTGGCCTGGTGGTTCCAGAAGTGCGAGAGCCAGCGCGGGCAGATTCAGCGCAGTGACTTCTGGGTGGCTGCGGCGCTGCTGCTGCTGCCCTTCCTGCTGGTGGCCAAGCAACCCGACCTGGGCACCGCCATCCTTGTGTTCTCGGCCGGCTTCTTCGTCATCTTCTTCGCGGGCCTTTCCTGGTTGTTGATCTGGCCGGTGGTGCTCATCGGCGTGGTGGGCGTGGGCCTGCTGATTGGGTTTTCCGACGCCATCTGCCAGCCGGATGTGAACTGGCATGTGCTGCGTGAATACCAGAAGCACCGCGTGTGCACGCTGCTGGACCCCACCACCGACCCCCTGGGCAAGGGCTTTCACATCATTCAGGGGATGATTGCCATCGGCTCGGGTGGCGTGTTCGGCAAGGGCTTCATGCAGGGCACGCAGACCCACCTCGAATTCATTCCCGAGCGCACCACCGACTTCATCTTCGCGGCTTTCGCTGAAGAATTCGGTCTGGTGGGTGTGTTGGCGCTGCTGGGCGCTTTTGCCTTTCTGCTGGTGCGCGGCTTGATGATCGCGGCCTCTGCACCCACCCTGTTCTCGCGGCTGCTGGCCGGTGCCATCACGCTCAGCCTGTTCACCTACATGTTCGTGAACATCGGCATGGTCAGCGGCATGCTGCCGGTGGTGGGCGTGCCGCTGCCCTTCATCAGCTATGGCGGCACGGCAATGGTGAGCCTGGGCTTGGCGCTCGGGCTGCTGCTGGCCATTGCCCGCAGCCGCGGCCTGATGCAGCGCTGACGTCGGGTTCCGGGCAACCCCGCCTTGACTCGGCGTGCACGAACCGCTCCACTGCAAGCTCTCGAAGTCTAGGAGAGTCTCTGATGGTCAACCGCCGAACCATGCTGGGCACCGCTGGTGCCCTGGGTGCCACCACGCTGGGCGCCTGTGCCACCGTGGATGTGCGCGTGACGCGCGGCAGCAATGCGGCCCCGCCCACGCCCTTCACCGTGGCGGCCACCACCATCCCGGTGGCCGGCAGCGACCTGCAGTACCCTGTGCGTCGCATCTACTGCATCGGCCGCAACTACGCCGCCCATGCGCGCGAAATGGGATCCGACCCCACGCGTGAGCCGCCCTTCTTCTTCCAGAAACCCACCGACGCCATCCAGTTCGTGGCCCCGGGCACGGTGGCGGACCATCCCTATCCCACGCTCACCAAGAACTACCACTACGAGGTGGAACTGGTGGCGGCCCTGCACAAGGGCGGCCGGGACATCCCGGTGGCCAAGGCGCTGGACCATGTCTATGCCTATGCACTGGGGCTGGACATGACGCGGCGTGACCTTCAGCGCGGCATGGGCGACCAAAAGAAGCCCTGGGAGATCGGCAAGAGCTTTGACCGCTCTGCGCCCATTGGGCCGCTGCACCTGGTCGGCAAGATTGGCCATTTCACCAAGGGCAACATCTGGCTCAAGGTGAATGGGCAGACCAAGCAGAACGCGGACCTGAGTCAGATGATCTGGAACGTGGCCGAGCAGATCAGCCGCCTGTCCGAGGCCTTCGAGCTGTTCCCCGGCGACATCATCTACAGCGGCACGCCCGAGAACGTGGGCCCCGTGGTCAAGGGCGACCGCATCGACTGCCACATCGACGGCCTGCCCGACCTCAGCATCCGCATTACGTGATCAGGGCTTGCGAAGCGTGAACTGCACCACGTCGGTGTTGCCGGTGGCGAAGGCCGCTTCGCAATAGGCCAGGTAGAACTCCCAGATGCGCATGAAGCGGGTGTCGAAGCCCACGCCACGCACAGCGGTTTCCTCGCGCAGGAACACCTCGCGCCAGCGCTTGAGCGTTTCCGCGTAATCGGCGCCGAAGGCCAGTTCATGCGAGACCTGCAAGCCGGCCTTGCGGGCCTGCTCGCGGAAGACGCTCTTGCTGGGCAGCATGCCGCCCGGGAAGATGTACTGCTGAATGAAGTCGGTGGAGCGGCGGTAGCGATCGAACAGGTCGTCGCGGATGGTGATGCTTTGAATGCAGGCCACCCCACCGCGCTTCAGGCGGTCGTGCACCGTCTTGAAGAAGCTGGGCCAGTATTGCTCGCCCACGGCCTCGAACATCTCGATGGAGGCAATGGCGTCGAAGGGCTCGTCGCGGATGTCGCGGTAGTCCTGCAGCCGCATGTCGCACTGCTCGCCCACGCCAGCACGCGCCAGGCGGTCCTTTGCCCAAGCCAGCTGCTCGGTGGACAGCGTTACCCCGGTCACCTGCGCGCCGAACTCCTGGGCGGCCACTTCGGCCAGCCCACCCCAGCCGCAGCCAATCTCCAGCACGCGTGAGCCGGGCTGCACGCCGCATTCCAGCAAGGCACGGCGCACCTTGGTGCGCTGCGCATGGGCCAGGTCCTCATGCTCCCGGTCGGCGTCGAACAGCGCAGCCGAGTAGGTCATGGTCTCGTCCAGCCACAGCTTGTAGAACGAGTTGCCCAGGTCGTAGTGGGCGTGGATGTTCTTGCGGCTGCCGCTGCGGGAATTGCGGTTGAGCAGGTGCTTGGCGCGGTACAGCAGCGACCCCCACCAGGAACCGTAGACCACCGTTTCAATGTCGTCGCGGTTGGCGATGAACAGCTTGAGCAGGGCGGTGAGGTCCGGTGTGGTCCAGTCGCCGGCGATGAAGCTCTCGGCAAAGCCGATGTCACCGCTCTTGAGCGCGGCGGTGCACACATTCCAGTTCTGCAGCCGCAGCGCGGCGCGCAGCGGGCTGTCCTCGGCCGGGCCACCGAAGTGCATCTGCGTGCCATCGGGCAACTGGATGTCCAGGGTGCCGTGCTTCAGTTCGCGCAGCAGGCGGAAGACAGCGTGGGCGGCGGCCGGTGCGTGCCCCGGCAGGGTGGCCATGCCGGACCGCTTTTCAAGGGTGGTGGTGTTCATCGCGTGACGAAAGCTTGTGGGGGTTCGGGTTTGCGGAAGAACGGCACGCGCTTGACGGCCAACTGCAGCGCCTGCCAATGGATACGGAAAACCACGCCCAGGGACATCATGGGCATGCCAAAAAACGCTCGGCGCACCCGCTGGGCCGAAGCCGGCTGCAACTCACCACTGACACTCGTCAGCAGCAGCGGGCCGTCTTCGTTGTGGTGCTCTATACGCACCACGGTGCGTTCGGATGCGCTTGGGTCGCTGGTGCCCACGCCCGCGCCGGCACCCGTGCGCAGAAAGCGAAAGCGGTAGTCGCCCGCAATGGCGCAGAAGGGCGAGACATGGAAAACCTTGCTGGCCTGCAGTTCCTGCCCCCAGCGCAGCTGCGGCCCACTCAACAGGTAGCAGTGGCGCTCGCCAAAGGTGTTGTTCACTTCGGCCAGCACCGCCACCAAAGACCCGTCCTGCCGGTGGGCATACCAGAAGCTCACCGGCTTGAAGGCGTGGCCGGCCACGCGTGGGTAGGTGTGCAGCCACACTTCGCCGTCGGCCTGTTCCAGCAGGCCTTCATCGGCCAGCACCGATTCAAACCAGGCCAGCGCCGTTCCCTGGCCGGTGCCGTGGTCCCGGTCGAAGAAGCTCACCAGGCCCAAGGTGTTGTGTCGCACGCCGCCCCAGGCCTGCGGGTCGGCGGCCAGGGCCCGCATGGGCAGCATCAGGAAATAAGTGGGGTAACGGAAAGCGTGCCGCGCCGGACGCAATCGCGTGTGCTGCACCTGTCCAATCCCCAGCAGGGCCTGCGGGGTGGAATGTGCAGCGCGTGAACTCAAGAGGAAGCTCCCGCGGCACCACTGGCGGCGTTCAACTCAGCTCCCTCCAGCCGGGCACCCAGGGCCGCCACCACGGCGGTCCCGGACATCATGCCGTCCTCATGGAAGCCGTAGCGCGTCCAGGCCCCACAGTACCAGGTGCGGCGCTGGCCCTGCATTGGCGGCAGCTGCTGCTGCGCCGCAATGGCCGCGCGGTCGAACACAGGGTGGGCATAGTCGATCTCGCGCACCACCCGTGAGGCGTCGATCGGCCGCACCGGGTTCAGCGACACCACCACCGGCTGTTGCCAGGGCAGGGGCTGCAGCTTGTTGAGCAGGTAGTGCAGGCACACCTGGGCCTGCTCGCGCGAATCGTCGGTGGCGCGCTCGTAGTTCCAGGCCGCCCAGGCCAGGGGCCGCTTGGGCAACACGCGGGCGTCGGTGTGCAGCACCGCTCGGTTGTCGTGGTAGCGGATGGCGCCCAGCACGGCTTGTTCTTCATCTGAAGGGTCGCGCAGCAGGGCCAAGCTTTGGTCGCTGTGCGCGGCCATCACCACCTCATCAAAGCGTTCTTCCCCGGAGTCCACCTGCACCTGTACGCCATCGTCCAGGCGCCGGATGCCCCGTACGGGCGTGCCCAGCCGCACGGCGGCCTTGCCCTCCAGCGCCTTCAGCACCTTTTGCACGTATTGGCGCGACCCGCCCCGCACCGTGCGCCAGGCCGGGCGGTTGTTGACCTGGATCAGCCCGTGGTTGTGGCAGAAGCGGATCATGGTGGCCACGGGAAAGCGCAGCATCTGGTCGGTGGGGCAGGACCAAATGCAGCCGATCATGGGCAGGAAGTACCAGTCCCGGAATTCGATGCTGAAGCGCTCGCGCCGCAGGAAGTCGCCAATCGGCTCGTCCAGTTCGTCTGCCGCGTTGCGCTCGGCCACGGCGGTGGTGACCTTGTTGAAGCGCAGGATCTCGCGCAGCATGCGCAGGAAGGCCGGCCTCAGCAGATTGCGCCGCTGTGCAAACACCGTGTTCAGGTCGGAGCCATTCCACTCCAGGTCCTGATCGGGCACCTGCACCGAGAAAGACATGTCCGAGGGCGCCGTCTCCACACCCAATTCGCCGAAAAACGCGATCAGTTGCGGATAGGTGCGCTCGTTGTAGACCAGAAAGCCCGTGTCCACACCATGCGTGACCCCGCCCAGGGTCATGTCCACCGTGTTCGCATGGCCGCCGGCGCGGGTTTCGGCCTCAAACAGCGTGACCTGCGCGCGGTCTCTGAGGCCGTAGGCCACCGAGAGGCCTGAGATGCCGGTGCCGATGACGGCGACTCGTTTCATGTGGGATTCCGGGGAAATGACAGCGGGGTGTCCACTTTAGCGGACACCCCGCGGCATAAAGATCGCTGTGCAGCGCCTCCAGGCGAAGGAGGGAGGGAGGGAGGAGGAGGAGAAACGCCTGGAAGTAGTCCCGGGGAATGCCCCTTGTCTGCACAGCGAAAACCGTGATTCGGTGCAACCTGTCGTAGACAATTCTCGGACAGGACGGATAATCGTCCAACGGAAAAGGACAATTCCGCAACCCTCGCAGGGTCTAATGATCGCGACGGGCTCTTGATTTGTCTACGACAACGGATGTGATGATGCCATATTTTTTGCTGTATTTGGGCACAAATCACGGTTTTGTCCCGGACAATCCGGCCAACCTTCCGCGACGCCCTTCGTGCTGCCGGGAACGGTCATGACCGACATGTCCGACCCCTCCAATGTGTTGTCCATAGCTTCTGTCGAGCGCGATACTGGCTTGAGCAAGGACACCCTGCGCGTCTGGGAGCGCCGCTACGGCTTTCCGCAGCCCATTCGTGATTCGCTGGGCGAACGCGCCTACCCCCTTGAACAGGTGGAGCGCCTTCGCCTGGTCAAGCGTTTGCTGGACGCCGGCCACCGCCCGGGCCGCATCGTGGCGCTGCCGGCAGAAGAACTGGAGAAGCTGGTGGACGCCCTGGCGCCGGCCTGCCCCTCCAGTGTCGGCACCCCTACCGAGGACCTCCAGCCACTGCTCGACGCGGTGTATGCCCACGACGTGGAAATGCTCCGGCGCCTGCTGACCCAGCGCGTGGCCTACCTGGGGCTGGCACGCTTCGTCCTTGAAGTGGTGTCTCCCTTCAATCGGTTGGTGGGCGACGCCTGGCTGCGCGGGCGCATGCAGATCTACGAGGAGCATGCCTACACCGAGTCCCTTCAGGTGGTGCTGCGCCATGCCCTGCACAGCCTGCCGCTGCCGCACCCCGACGAATCGCCCCTGGCGCTGCTGAGCACCTTCCCGGGCGAACAGCACGGCATTGGTCTGTTGATGGCCGAGTGCCTGCTGCGTCTGGAGGGGTGCCGCTGCATTTCCCTGGGCGTTCAAACACCCATCTGGGACATGGTGATGGCCGCGCAGGCCCATCAGGCGGACCTCGTCATCCTCAGTTTTTCCGGGGTGATGAACCCCAACCACGTGCTGGAGGGCCTGCAGGAGTTGCGCGGCAAGTTGCCTTCCACCGTGGAGATCTGGGCCGGTGGTTCGGCGCCCGTCATCCAGCGCCGCAGCATCGAGGGCGTGCGCCCGATGCCCGAATTGACCATGATTCCCGCTGCCTTGACGGATTGGCGAGGCCGAGCGTCAGCACGGTGATAGCCCTACGCAACTAAAATCGGGGCGCCTGCGTAAGGACGGTCACCATGCTTTACCCCGAACTTTTCAAGCAACTCGAAGCTGTGCGCTGGAATATGGAGCGCGACATCCCCTGGGACCGCTTCGACGCCTCCCTGCTGTCTGAAGAGCAGGCACAGACCATCAAGATGAACGCCATCACGGAGTGGGCCGCGCTGCCCGCCACCGAGATGTTCCTGCGCGACAACCGCGGCGACAGTGACTTCTCCGCCTTCATGAGCGTGTGGTTCTTCGAGGAGCAGAAGCACTCCCTGGTGCTCATGGAGTACTTGCGCCGCTTCCGGCCCGACCTCGTGCCCACCGAAGAAGAGCTCCACGAAGTGCGCTTCGAGTTCGACCCGGCCCCGGCGCTGGAGACGCTGATGCTGCACTTCTGCGGCGAAATCCGCCTGAACCACTGGTACCGCCGCGCGGCCGAGTGGCACACCGAACCCGTCATCAAGGCCATCTACGAAACCCTGGCCCGAGACGAAGCCCGTCACGGTGGCGCCTACCTGCGCTACATGAAGCGCGCGCTGCAGCAGTTCGGTGACGAGGCCCGCGCGGCCTTCGCCAAGGTGGGCGTGCTCATGGCCAGCGCGCGGCGTACGGCGCAAGCCCTGCATCCCACCAACCTGCACGTCAACGAAAAGCTCTTTCCGCGCGACACCGTGCAAAGCCGCCTGCCCAACCCTGAGTGGCTGGAGCACTGGCTCGACAAGCAGATCAACTTCGACTCCGTGTGGGAAAACAAGGTGGTCGAGCGCATCCTGCACAACATGAGCCTGCTCATGGAGCGCAGCTTCGCCAGCGTGCAGGAACTCAACCGCTTCCGCAAGGAAGTCACGCAGGCGGCCATGGCCGCCCGCCAGCCGGGCGTTCAGGCGCAGGCCTGATACCCCGGCGCGTCTTCAAGTTCCCACTCAGGCCTTCTTGGACGACATGGCGGCAATGGCCGCCTTGCGGTCCGCTTCCACGCGCTGGGCGCTGGGGCGGGCCGCCACCACCTTCAGGTAGCCCTTCCAGTCCACGCCCGCATCGGCCAGCAGGTCACTGCCCAGCACGGTGCGCGTGGCCATGGCCACCAGGGGCAGGCTCACGAAGGCGCAGCAGTCGGCCAGCGTGAATTCGCTGCCCGCCACATAGGGCGAGAACTTCGCCAAACGCTGGAAGGCCGGAATCTGCCGCGTGAGCTGCGCACGCACGCGCTCCTTCACCGCCTCGTCCGCCGTGCGGCCGAAGAAGGCCGCGCCGTACAGGTCGCGCGCCACCAATTCCAGGTGCAGGTCGATGAAGGTGCACAACTCCCGCACCTTGGCCGCCTCAAACGGGTCGGCCGGCAACAGCGACGGTTGCGGCTGCAACTGCTCCAGATAATCCACGATCACCTGGCTTTCGCACAGCGCTCCCTGCGGCGTGCGGATGAAGGGCACCTTGGCCAGGGGCGAGTCGCGCAGCACCGCCTCGTCCTTGGAGCCCGTCATCACCAGTTCCTCGGTGAACGGGATGTTCTTTTCCAGCAGCACCAACTTCACCTTGTTGTAGTAGTTGCTGATCGCAAAGCCGCAAAGTGTGATCATGGTTCCTCCGTTGATCAGGTTTGAAGTTCAGGGGGCGCTGCGCGCTGGCCGGTTCACCAGCCAAATGCCCGCGCCCACGGCCACCAGTGCCAGCACCAGGCGTGGCGTGGCCGGTTCGTTCAGCAGCATCATGCCTGCAATCAGGCCGGCCACTGGCGTGAGCAGTGTGAACGACGCCAGCCGCGTGGCCGGGTAGTGGCGGATCAGCCAGAACCACAGCAAGTAGCTGGCGAAGGTGATCACCACTGTCTGGAAGAACATCGACCCCAGCGCCAAGCGGGACCAACTGCTCGGCCAGTGCTCGCCCATCGCCACTGCGGCCAGGGCCAGCAACACGGCCGACACGGCCAGTTGATAGAACAGCGTCTTCTCCGCCGGTGCGGCCGCAAGCCGGGTGGCGCGGATGGCCAGGGTGGTGGCCCCCCACAGCACGGCCGCCAGCAGGCCCATGGCGTCGCCCAGCCACTGCAGTTCACCCGCAGCCGGCGCGCCGAAGCCTTCAGAGAACGCCACGGCCACCCCGCTGAAGGCCACCACCATGCCGGCCCACTGAAGCGGGTGCAGGCGTTCACTGCGGGCAATCCACGGCATGCCCAAGGCCACCACGAATGGGCTGAGGTAGATGAACACGATCATTCGCGAGGCATGCGTGTGCTGCAGGCCCCAGAAGATCATCCCGAACTCGGCGGCGAACAGGGTTCCGGCCAGCAAGCCACCGACCAGGGTGCCGTCACGGTTGAACAAGGGGATGCCGCGCCAGCGTGACCAGGCCAGCACCAACAGGGCCGCACCCAGGGAGCGCAGTGCCGCTTGTGTCAAGGGCGGCACTTCCGGCAAGGCGGCCTTGGCGGCGGACTGGTTGATGCCCCACAGAACGCAGCACAGCAGGATGCACACCAGTGCGGTGGCGTCCAGTGTGCTTCGGCGTTCGGTCATCCCCCTATTCGAACACGGCGCGCCACAGGGCCAGCACCGCATCGCGCTCGGTGCGCAGCGCGTCGGGCTCGAATTGCGTGCCCTGCTCGTCCAGGCGCGCACGGTGCTGGGCCCGGCGCAGTTCGCGGTACGCGTCCGCGGCGGCCACCCCCACACCGGCGGGCAAGAGCCCGCATTCCTCGGCCGCCCTCAGCAGCGCAATGTTGCCGCTGTTGACCTGCAGGGCCGGGTGTTGGGCGCTGTGGGCCAGGACCAACTGCTGCACCGCGAACTCGGCGTCCATCATGCCGCCCGGGCTGTGCTTCACGTCGAAGCGCCCGGCGGGCACCGGGCGGGACGCCCGCACCTTCTCGCGCATCCCGCGCACTTCCTCGCGCAGGGCCGCGTCCTCACGCGGCGCGCACAGCACCCCGCGCCGCACGGCCTCGAAGCGCTCGGCCAGCGCCGGAACGCCCGCGCACCAACGGGCGCGCGTGATGGCCTGGTGTTCCCAGGTCCAGGCCGTGTTGCTGCCACGTCCCAACTGGTAGCGCTCGAAGGCGTCCATGGAGGTGACCAGCAGCCCTGAATTGCCGTTGGGCCGCAGTGCGGTGTCGATGTCGAACAACTCGCCGCTGTTGGTGCGCAGCGTCAGCCAGGTGATGAGCTTGCGCACGAAGGCCGCATACACCTCGGCCGCGCGCTCGTCTTCGTCCTGGTAGAGGAACACCACATCCAGATCGCCGCCGTAGCCCAGCTCCTTCCCGCCCAGCTTGCCGTAGGCGATCACCGCCAACTGCGGGCCTTCCTCCACGCTTCGGTGGCGCTGGCGGAACAAGGACCAGGCCCACTGGATGGTGAGGTCCAGCATGGTGTCGGCCAGCGCGGAGAGGTCGTCGGCCACCTGCTCCACCGTGATGCGGCCTTCCAAGTCGCGCACCAGTGTGCGGAATACCTCGGCATGGTGCGCCCGGCGCAGGGAGTCCAGCAGGGACTCTTCGGATGCCTCGCCCGAACGCACCCAGGCTGCATGCCGCGCCTGCATCTCGTCCCAGAAGGCGGCCCGCTCGAACCGCTCGGCCAGTTGCCGCTCGTCAGCCAGTTCGTCGATCACGCCCGGGTGTTTGAGCAGGTAGCGCATGGGCCAGCGCGCCAAGCCCAGCAGGCGCAGCAGGCGGCGCTGCACCTCGGGGCGTTCCACGAGCAGTGTGAGGTAGCTTTCGCGGCGCAGCAGCGGGTCCAGCCAGTCCACGAAGCGCAGCGCCGCTTCCTCGGTGCACTCGCCGTCCTCGATCGAATCCACGGCCCTCAGCACCAGGCGGGCCAACCGCAGGCGGCTTTCCTCCTTCAGTGAGGCCACCTTGGGCTGTGCAGCCCAGGGCACCAGGCGCTGGCGCAGGCCTTCGGGCAGCCGGTCCAGGAAACCTTCGGCATCCACCGGCAGCGTCGGCTTGCCGCACCCCCGGCAGACCTTGCCGTTGCCGCCCGGGCTCGGTGCGCTGCCTTCGTGCAGCAGCGCATCAAATTCCCCAGCCACGAATTCGCGGGTGAGCCCCAGTTCCTCGATCAGCGCGCAGGCGTCCGCATTGCAGGGCAAGCCCATGCTGGCGCCTATCCACGCCAGGTCGCCATCGGCCGAGGGCAGCAGGTGGGTCTGCTGGTCGTCCAGGTACTGGATGCGGTGTTCGATGCGGCGCAGGAACACGTAGGCCTGCGCCAATCGCTGTGCGGTCTGCGCCCGCATCAGTCCGTGAGCCACCAATTTGGTCAGGCTCTTCAGCGTGGAGCGGCTGCGGATTTCGGGGAATTGCCCGCCGCGCACCACGAGCAGCAACTGCACGATGAACTCGATCTCGCGGATGCCGCCGCGTGAGAGCTTCACGTCGTTGGCCCGCTCGGGGCGGCCTGCGGCTCGGCGCTGCGCCTCGTCGCGGATCTTGCGGTGCAGTTGGCGCAAACCCTCGAATACGCCGTAATCCAGGTACTTGCGATAAACGAAGGGCGAGATGGCAGCCCCCAGGGCCTGTGCGCGGCCCGATGCAACGGCCTCGCGCGGCGCCACCACACGGCTCTTGAGCCAGGCCAGCCGCTCCCATTCACGGCCCTGCACTTGCAGGTAGTCCTCCAGCATCGACAGGCTCACCACCGGTGGGCCGGAGTTGCCGTTCGGGCGCAGGGCCAGGTCCACGCGGAAGACGAAGCCGTCTTCTGTGACGTCGCCAATCAGGCTGTAGATGCGCTTGACGACCTTGCTGAAGAACTCATGGGCACTGATGGGAACCGCACCATCGGTCGTACCTTCTTCCTCGTACACGTACACCAGATCAATGTCGGAGGACACATTGAGCTCGCGCGAGCCCAGCTTGCCCATGCCCACCACCCACAGGTCGATGGGCTGCCCCGCTTCGGTTTGCGGCTGTCCGTGGCGTTGACCTTCCTCTTCGCGGGCAGCGGCCAGTGCGAATTCCAAGGCCACTTCGGCCAACTCCGTCATCGCCAGGGTCACCGTGTCCAGCGGGGCGTTGTGTTCGATGTCCAGCACCGCCAACCGCTCGATCACCAGGTGGCGGGCCACCCGCAAGGCCGAGGGCAGGGCGCGCCCCTGCGCCATGAGCGTGCGCACCAATTCAGCAATGGCCGGCCCGCGCGGCTCCGGCCCCACACCGGCCCAGGCTGCGATCTCCTGGGCATAGCGCCGGCGCACGCGTTGAACAAAGCGGCTGTGGTCTGCCGCGGCACGCGCCGGTGTGCTGAGGTCGTTCACCGCAGGCCCCATCTGTGCTCAGGGCAGGTGCCGCCATCCGTGGCACAGTTCGGCTTGAAGCCCACCACCATGACCGTGCCCGAGGAAAACGCCCCCCTGCAGATGGATCCGCGAGATCTGCCCAGGCCGGGTCGTTCGGTGCTGAAAATCATGGCGCGTGCGGCTGCGGTACTGCTGGTGGCGGCGTGGTGCCTGTTCTTGCTGGCGTGGCTCACACTCTACGGCGTTTTGCTCCCCCGCGTCGGCGCATGGAAACCCGAGATTGAAGCCCGGGCTTCCTCGGCGCTGGGCGCCACCGTCCGGATTGGCGATATCCAGGTGCCGTCATCGGGCTGGGTGCCCACCCTGGTGCTGAGCGAAGTCCTGTTGCTGGACGACCAGGGACGCACGGCGCTGCGGCTGCCGCGCATCTCGGCGGCCCTGTCACCTCGTTCCCTGCTCAGCCTGGAGTTGCGCTTCGAGCAACTGCTCATCGAGGATGCGGCACTGGAAGTCCGGCGCGACCGCGAGGGGCGGATTCGCGTGGGCGGCCTGTCCCTGGAGGATGAATCGCCGGCCAGTGTGGACGGCAGCCAGCAGGCCAGCGATTGGCTGCTGGCCCAGGGCGAGTTCGCCATTCGCCGTGGGCAGGTGCGCTGGGTGGATGAGCGACGCAGCGCGCCACCCCTGGTGCTGCAGGACGTGGAGTTCGTGTTGCGCAACAGCCTGCGCCGACATGACTGGCGGCTCGACGCCACGCCGCCCGCCGAGTTGGGTGCCCGAACCAGCATCCGCGGCCGCTTCCGCCATGGTTTGTTCGCGTCCAGGTCGGATTGGCGCGGGTGGGTGGGGGAGATCTACGCCGAGTTGCCCACGGCCGATGTGGATGCCCTGCGCCCCCATGTGGACCTGCCGGCCGAACTGCTGGGGGGCCATGGTGCCGCGCGGGTGTGGGTGGATGTGGACCGTGGTCGCCTGCGCGGAGCCACGGCTGACGTGGCCCTGCGTGACGTGCGCCTGCGCTGGCCCGGTGTGACCGAGCCCATGGTGTTTGAGCGTTTCGACGGGCGTCTTTTGGCCCGCCAAGATGCGCAGTCGGTCACTCTGGGGCTGGACCGTGTGGGGTTCACCACGGGCCAGGGGCAAACCTGGCCGGCCAGCGACATGAAGCTGGTGCTGCGCCATACGCCGGACCCTACTGCGCGTCGCCCGGTTGCAGCCTCGGCGCCGGCCGCACCGTCTGCACCGGTGGACGGCAGTTCGTCTGCTGAAGTTGCAGAGCCGGTGCTGCCCCTGCTTTTCGATGGGCTGGCCGGTCGCGTGATCGTCGGCGGCGAATTCACCGCCACCGAGTTGGACCTGAGCCTCATGGCTTCGGTGGCCCTGCGCGCGCCCATCGGACCAGTGGCTCAACGGGCCGTGGCCAGCCTGATGCCGCAGGGGCGCATCCAGGACATGCGGGCCACCTGGGAAGGCCCCATCGAACAACCCACCCGCTACCGCGTGTCGGCCCGTCTGGAAAATCTGCGCTTGGAGGCGGCCACTGCTGCGGCCGGTCCCGCGGATGGCGGCCCGGTCTTCGGTCGGCCGGGCGTGAGTGCCGCGTCACTTCAACTGGAGGCCACCGAGTCCGGTGGCCGCGCAGATGTCGGCATTCAGCGCGGACAGTTGGTCTTCCCGGGCCTGTTCGATCAACCTGACTTGGCCGTTGATGATTTGCAAGCCCGGCTGTCCTGGCAATTCAAGGCGTCGGGTGTGGAGTTCCGCCTCTCGCCCATGACCTTGCGCAATGCCGACCTGCAGGGTGAATTGCAGGGGCAGTGGAGGGGCACCTGGGCCGATGCTGCGCGCGGCTTGGGCGAACTGGACTTGAATGCCCGCCTTCAGCAGGTGCGGGCGGAAACACTGCACCGCTACTTGCCCACCACGGTGCCCGCCAACACCCGCTCTTACCTCCGCCGTGCCGTGCGTGGTGGGCGTTTGCAGGATGTGGCGCTGCGGGTCAAGGGCGACCTGGCCGATTTCCCGTACGAGAGGGCCGGTGCCAAGGGAGAGTTCCGGGTCAGCGGCCTGTGGCGCGAGGGCACCTTCCTGATGCTGCCCGAGGAGCCCGGCTTTGCCGCTTGGCCTGAGGCCACACGGGTGGACGCGCGGATACGGGTCAACGGACAGCGGCTGGAGTTCAGCGATTTGCGCGGGCGACTGATGGGCGTGGAGGTGCTGCGCACGAGCGGGCAGGTCGATTGGCAGCAACCCTCGGTGCCGCTGGTGCTCGACCTGCAGGCCCGAGGTGCCGCCCAGGATTTCCTGCGCTACGTGCAGGCCACCCCCATCAACGACTGGACCTCGCGCGTACTGGCCACGGCCCAGTCCTCCGGCAATGCGACGCTGGCCCTCAAGCTGGACGTGCCCATCGTGGGCCCCGAGCCGTCGCGGGTCAAGGGCACGGTGCAGTTGGTCGGCAACGACCTGCGCTTGAGCAGCGGCCTTCCGCCCCTGCAGGCCATGCGCGGGCGCGTGGACTTCACCGAGCGGGGTTTCAACATTCCCTCGGGCAGTGGCCAGTTGCTGGGTGGCGACGTGTCGGTGGAGGGTGGGCTTTCACCCTCCGCAGGCCTTCGCTTGAACCTGCAGGGCAGCGCCTCTGCTGCAGCGGTGCGGGCCGCCCCGGAGCTGGCCTGGCTGGCACCGGTATCCGCGCGCTTGACCGGACAGGCGCCATATCGCGTGAGCGTGGGCATGGCCTCGGGGCAGTTGCAGTGGGTGTTGACCTCGCCCTTGACGGGCATGGGGATTG
The DNA here is from genome assembly GCA_027487995.1 of Rubrivivax sp. Taxonomy (GTDB): domain Bacteria; phylum Pseudomonadota; class Gammaproteobacteria; order Burkholderiales; family Burkholderiaceae_C; genus RFTU01. Next base: position 15,621 of record JAIYCN010000198.1, read on the forward strand.
CGCTGCCCGCACCGCTGAACAAGGCCGAGCGCAGCAACTGGTCGACCTCACCTCTGAGGGTTGAGGTCACGGGGATGGCGCCGGAGGCCGGGCAGGAACGCGAGCAGATTGACGTGCAACTGGGCCGCCTGGTGCAGGCGCGGATGTTGCGCAACACCACGTCCGGTCAGATGTTGTCGGGTGCCGTGGGCATCGGCACAGCCGAAACACCACCCTTACCGCGAAGCGGGCTTGACCTCAGCCTGGTGACGGACCGCCTGGACCTCGACGAGTGGCGGGCGCTGATGCCCACCACGCCCACCACGCCGACCACGGCGGGCGCCGCGGCCTCGGGGGCGTCATCCGGCGGCACCGCTGCGCTGCTGCCCGAACGCATCCGCGTGAATGCCAAGAGCGTGATGCTCATGGGGCGGCAGCTTCAGGAGGTGAGTGCGCTGGTCTCGCCGCTCAGGCGTGCAGACGCTTCCAGTGGCTGGCGCGTGGACTTGGAGGCTTCACAACTGGCGGGCCGCATCGATTGGCAACCCGCACCTCCCGGCCGGCGTGATGGTCACGCCCTGGTCACCGCTC
>JAIYCN010000054.1 GCA_027487995.1 Rubrivivax sp.
ACGTACGTGGAGCTGGGTGGAGCCACGCTGTCGCCGGGCGTCGGCATTTCTTTCTTTCTTTCTTTCATGAGCGTGCATAGCCGTGCTCGCATGCGAGCCTCTATCCCCTCCCGCGCCTGCGGCAAGGTGAATGGCGATCCCCCACGGGTCGTCGCGTCGGCCGTGGTAGCCCACGAGCGGGGAGCGTGTGCGGCGGGCGGCAGGGCCGCCGTGCCCGCGCCCAGGGCTAGGGGGGTCACCCAGGGCGTTGGCGGGCGGCCGTCGTGTGTGTGCGTCGCGGTCAGCGGCCAGCCGGGCGGTAAAGGGGGGTCCCGCGTCGGCTATCGGCTAGGCTGCCCGGCGCATGCACGTGCCGTGTGCCCGCAGCTGCTCGCCGCGTGTCAAGAAGCCCAGGTCCCCCAAAGGTTACTCCCAGATAAAGGGCTCGAACGCGTCTGCGTCGGCGTCGGCCTCGCCGTCGTCCGCCGCGTGGTCGTCAGCCTCCCCCGGCCGGTCTTCGGCCTCAAAATCAAACGCGTCCCAGTCCTCGTCGGCGACTCCCCCGCCGCTGGGATCCTCGTCGTCGTCCACGCTGTGATCGCCTGTGTTGCGCGGGTCGCCTCGGCGAACGCCGAACCAGGCGTCTGCCAGGGCCGGCACCGTGCGGCCAGCCCACGCCGCCCAGGCCAAGGCCAGGCTGCGGGTCCGGTGCGGCTTGGCATTGGTCTCCTCGAACACGCGCCCGAGGAACGCGGCGAGCGGCGCCCCGCCCTCGGGCGGTGCGACGTCCGCGGCCCAGGGCGCGACCGCTAGCATGCGGTAGAAGACGAAGCGCCCCTCGGCGCCCCGCCAGTCGGTTGCCTGCGCGAGCCGCAGAGCCGCCGCGGCGTCCGCAGCGGTGCGCTCGCGGTCGGCGGCCGCGTGCTTTGGGTCGCCGTGCCTTGCCATCGCCTCGCGGGCCAGGCGGACCACCTTCTCGATGAGCGCGGGCAGCGCCACGTGGAGTCGCCCGCGGAGCTCGGCGGCCGCCGCCACCCCGTCGCACTCGGTGAGGACGTGGTACGGGTCCTCAGGCGCGCCCTGGCACTTGGGGCACGGGTGCGCCGCGTTGACACGGCGCCGCCATTCCGTCTCGCCCATGGCCCGCCACAGGCGGCCGCTCGGTGCGAGCGGCTGCTGGAACAGGGCGCGTCGGCCCAGGCGCAGCGCCGCAACCGCGGCGCGGTGGCGCCAGGGCATGCGCTTGGCCACCGCGAGCATCAGCGAGCCGGACGTGCCCGGGCCGTGCTCGCTGAGCGGCGTCGACGACCGGTGGTCCTTCAGGTGCGTGTAGGGGCGGGCGTACTCGCCCGCGAACCAGGCAGCCACGGCCTTGGGCGGCCCGACGGGCGGCCGGTCGAGGGCCCGGACACGGCGCTCCGCAGGCGGCGGTAGGGGCGCCGGGGGCGCGTCGGGGGCGTGCAGGTCGGGCGGGCGGTCTTTTGCTGCCGCGTCGCGCCAGGCCTCGTAGCTGACCGCGCGGCCGTACACGGCTGCAGCGCGGGCCAGGTCGCCCTCGTGCCTCGCCTCTGCGGGCGCGACCACGGTAGCCCTCTCCAGGTCGGCGATGCGCCAGTACCAGCTGTAGGCGAGTTGGCCCGGCGTGCACGCCCGGCCCGTGGCGGTTGCGCGGTCAGCCATGACCGCAGCGTACACACGTGCCGACGTCCAGTCCTCGCGCAGCGGGTTGGTCAGCCGCAGCTTCAGCCGCGTGCGCTCGCGTGCGAGGATGCCGCGCGTGTCCATGATGCGCCCGATAGCCCACAGCGCCGCGGTGGGCGTGCCGTGCGGCAGGCACGCGACGTCGCGGATGACGCGGCGGCACAGTGCATCCAGCCTGGCGCAGGCCTCCTTGGTGGGCTCCGTGCTGGACAGCAGGTAGTTGCCCGAGCCAAGGACGGCGGTGCGAAAGACCTGCATCGCCAGGGCCGGCGAGCCGTTGCGCACGAAGGGGTTGGCCGCGTAGTAGCGCATCCAGTTGCCCGTTGCCCGCGCCGCGATGGCCGCGACCGTGTCGCCCTCGGACAGGGTTGGCGTAAGCCAGCAGCCCAGGTACCGGTAGCGCGTCACGTAGTGGACGCGGAGGCGCCTGGCCGCCGACACGTCGGCGTGGCCTTGCCCGCGGATCACGCCCTCGCTGGCGTTCGCGGGGTACACGGGCAGCGCGGCCTCGTCGGCCGGGTGCAGCGCCACGCCGGGCGCCTTGAAGACCATGGCCTCGGTCTTGCCGCCGCCCAGGCCCATCTCCATGCCCCAGTCGGCGGCCCAGCTGCGCACCTCGCCCAGCGCCATGCGCAGGCCTTCGCGGTTGGGCGCCAAGACGACGACGTCGTCCGCGTACAGCAGCACGCGGACGGGTTCGTTGCCGACGGTGACGCCCCAGGCCTTGCCCGCCTTGTCGAGTCGCCGCGCCAGCGACTCGATAAACAGGTTGAAGAGCATTGGCGAGAGCACGTCGCCCTGGCCGACGCCCATGCGCATGGGGATCTCCGCCGAGCGCTCGCCGTTGGTGACGACGGTCGTGCGCCGCCTCTCGTTCCAGTCGCGCAGCAGCGCGATCAGGTCCGCGGGCACGCCCCACTGCGCCAGCGCGCGGAACAGCGCCGCCGGGTGGACGCGGTCGTAGGCCTTCTTGAAGTCGACGAACAGTGCGTGCGTGTGCAGCCCGCGTCGCCAGCGGTACCGCACGGTCTCGCGCAGGGTGTTCACGTGCTCCTCGGCGCTGTGCGCCGCCTGGAAGCCCACCTGCGGGGGGCCGATGACGTTGTGCGCCTCCGCCCAGTGCGACAGGCGCGCAGTCACGACCAGGCCGAACAGTTTGATGAGCAGGCCGCCCACGGTGATGCCGCGGTAGAAGTCCGGGTTGGCCAGGTTGACCGGCTCGCCCGACTTGGACGGCTTGGCCAGGTACGTCGTGCGGTAGCGCAGCCAGGCGTCGGGCAGCCGGCCGGCCTGCTTGACGGCGTTGAAGACCGTGGCCAGGTCGGCGCTGACCTCGCGCCGGTA
>JAIYCN010000274.1 GCA_027487995.1 Rubrivivax sp.
CTGCACCGCGGGCTTGGGCGGTGCTTGACCTTCACGCCGCGGATCCAGCCACTCCAGGGCCATCTTCATGGCCATGATGCCCTGCTCCTCCCGCGAAGGTGTCAGGCTGAGTGCGCCGCCCAAGTCACTGAAGCTCGCGGTGAGTCCAATGGTCAATGCCTGGGACTGTGTCCAAGCCACCAGATCCACCAGCTGCTTGCGGGTCATGGCCGACGCGAGCTGGTTTGCGTTGAGCGAAGCCACATTAACCACCAGCAGCACATCAATCTGGCCACGCATGGCCTGGACCGCGTCACGCCACTGCCCCTCGTCTTCCACGAAGTGTTCGGCCACCAGCCGATGGGGCGCCCAACTTTCGGAGCGGACCTGTTGAGCTGCCGTACCTCCAGTGGGCGAACGTAGTCCGATCACACCGATGCGCTGACCCGGACTGCGGCCAATATCTGTCAACATCCGCACCACGGCACCCAGCGGAAGGTGTTCGGCCAGCCCCGTCACGCGCTGCGCATCGGTGTAGCCAAAGTCCTTGGGGTCACCATTGATGGACACGTAGAGAATTCGCCCCTCGGGCAGCGTGCCGCCTGGGCTGACCATTTCGCCCAGGGCCAGATTGGCACCGTCATCGACCAGCACCAACAGCGAGGGCTTGCGGATTTGAATGGTCTGCTGGGCCTGCACGAATATCGGGCGAAGGGATGCGGCGCTGGCATCGGTGGCCCTGACCCCCAGGTATTGCCGCTCCACCGTGACGGGCATCCGGTTGGCGGAAAGGACCTGCTGCATCCCCTTGTCCATCAGTTGGGTGGAGACCGCCTGTGCATCACCCGAGAACACCACGACGATGCGCGGCTTGGACAGGTTGAAGAGCAAGAGGCCCGCCAGGCAAACCGTCATGAACACCACGGCAAGCCATCGATTGAGGCGACCCAGATCCAGGCGAGGATTCTGTGTGGTCCCCATCTCCCTGCCACCGTCTGCAGCGCTCATGTCAGCCCCATCCACTGCCACCAGGGCACGCTGGCAAAGCCCGCCACCACCCGCGCCAGATTCGACAACTGCACATGGCGCCAATACAGCCCGCTGTCGAGTCCCTCAAACTCGCCGGTCAAGGCCAATTGCTTGACGAACTGATTCTGGTATGGGAGCAACGTGACCTCGGAAAACAGCGCCACCAAAAATATGCAGCACCACGGACTGAGTTCGGCATTGGCCGCCAGCGGCAGCAGGATGACACTGCTGACGAGGAAACCTGAAGAGCCCTGAAGCACCAAGCGGACGACTATCGTGAGCAGCAGCGCCTTGGCCACGAACAGATAGGGCTGTCCAGCGGCCGCACCCACCACCGCGCCCACGGTGGTCGCCAGCGTTTCTTGCAGCCCCAGGTAGTTCATCACCCGCATCACGCTGTCGGTGGCCAACAGCAGCATGATGCTGGTCCATTCGATTCGGCGCTGGAAGTCCATGCGTGTCATGGCGCCCGACATCAGCAGCCCCACCAAAACGGAACCCGCCAACCAAGGCGGCTGGATCTGATGCAGGGGCTGGGTGAGCATGCCCACCATCAGGAACATGAACCCCGCTGCGGCAGACTTCTCTCGCCCGGACATCGGACCCAGCGCCTGCAGCTGCAACCTCATGCTCTGTGTGGATGGGGGCTCCAGTGTGTGGCCTTTGACCATCCAGCGCATGGCCAATAGGTGAGCCGCAAACAGCACCACCGCGGCCATACCGGCTCCCCACAACCACTTCAGCCCCACATACTGTTCGCGGACCTCCTCCTGCAGAAGAGCCATGCCGGCCATATTCGAGGATTTACCGGTCACCACCAGCGCGGCCATCATCGTGGCCCCACACATGGTTGAGATGAACAAGGCCGTCATCAACCGCGATTGACGAACGTAGCGAAGGTTCTCTACGCAATCTCGGTAGGCTGGCATCATCAGCGTCAGTCGACTGCTTTGTGAGGACACCACCAGCGACAGCATCACCCCCACGCCGAGGAAGGTATTGCGGTGCGATACAGGGCGATTGGGCAACCGTGTCAACAGCCACAGAAGCACGCGAAGGCTCAACCCAGAAGTACTCACCGCGGCGGCCAGCGCAAAGATGCCCAGCAGCGTCATGAGGGTGGGCGAGGAAAAGCCACCCATGGCCACTGAGGTGGGTGCCAGGCCCACGAAGAGGATGGCCACCATCGCCAGCACCGGCGGCACGAACTCATCAACCAACTCAAACATCCACAGCAGGACCATGGCCGAGAGAATGCTGCAGAAGATGGATGACTGAACCGACAGGTTGCGATCCACGCACAACAGATACACCAGTGGTGGAACAAGGAGCATCAGCATCCAGCCGATGGTTGACATGACCGACGCCTTTGGCGCCGGCCTCGCCGGCCGGAAAGGCGGCGTTTGTGCCTTGGGCTCGGCACTCGGGTCTCCTGCGGGCACGGCCGTTGGCGTCGACATTGGTCGCGCGCCACTAATCAGCGCCGCGAGGTCGTTGGCCGCCCGAGTGGCGATGTCAGGACGTTCACGCAGGACCGATTGAAGAGCCTCGGTCGGCAACATCCATCCGGTGCAGTCGGTCAGGGTCTCGGCCTTCACCAAGCGGGTGCAACCGCACAGTGCCTCGTCACCCACCCGGATGATTCCAGAGAGCGTCTGTTGAGCTTGCCCATCGGCGGTGATCAGCGAAACACGACCGTCCTCGAAGAGCCACAGGCCATGGGATCCCTCACCGGCCTGGTACAGGACGCTGCCGGCTTCCATGTGAACCGGCTCCATACGGCCCAACAGTCGCGCGATTGCCGCTCGTGGCAAGGCTCCCAACAAGGGATCCTGCTTCAGGCGCTGCAGTTCTGGAAGGTCGGACGCAGTGGTGTCTGTCATTGGCACCCGGCGCGGATCAGCGCGGTGCCGAAGCCGCCGACGCGGCCGATGAGCCTATCTGCGCGGGGGCTACCACTCCGGTGGCAATGGGAATGTCCTCACTGATGGCCACGCCGGTGACGTAGTAGCGGGTTTCACCGAAGCAGCTGCCCGGCAGGCCCACCTTCTGTTCGTAGTGCAGGGAAACGCGTTTGCCCATCGCCTTGGTGACCTGCTCGGCCACGGAATCGTCCCAGATGGTGAAGGCGAATTTTTCAGGCGCCGAGCCTGGAAGCGACACCAATGCCAATTCGCCTTCCCAGGTCTTGCAGATCCAGCCTTTGTTCGAAAGCTTCTGCACCCAACCGGCCCGCTCGCCAGTGGAATAGCTCCAAGACGTGGCGGCCCATGTGTAGAGCAACAACACCCCAACCAAAACGGCCAAAGCAATGACAACCCGTTTGAACATGTTGAGGGGGGCCTCGGCGATCAGCCCAGGACTAGCTTGATGGGCGACGGACGGACTTAGGCCGCCTTTTGCACGATGCCCTTCATGGCATCGCCCAATTCCTTGGTCAGCGTGCTTTGCAGGCTGGACATCAGGCTCCACTGCTGCACTTTGGTCTGCAGGTCCAGTAGGTCAACGTTGCTGACGTCAGCCCCCTTGGCCCTGAGCGTTGTCACTGACGTGCGCAGGTCCTGCTCACGGGCCGAGTAGGCCGCCATGACCGTGTCGTTGAGGTAGTTGAAGCTGATGCTGGTGCTCATACCGACGTTCATGCTGCTCTCCTGTGAAGATCATCCATTCAGCCGCGAGGTGGGTTGCTGGTGGATTGACCAATAAATCCCGACAGGGCATCACCCTTGGCGGGAGGTTCGTGCTGAAGATTGAGTCTGTTTAGTGTATCCCTGCCTGCCCGAACCGCCAGCAAGCTGGCTTCAAGCTGCCGGTAGTCCTCGCGGACCAACCCTCCCCGGATTGCCAAGGAGAGCCGAAGCTCAAGCTCGGCCAATTGATCCAGCGCGTGCTGCCTGACCGTCGCCCCCCGATTCGATCGCAATTGCGTGATCAGGTCATCCGGAGGCGCAGCTGTTGCGCTCATAGCGCCATGCTCCGCTGGCGCCCCTGGGGATCAACAAAGGTGATGGCTGAATTGGCCACGGACAACAAGCGCCAAGGCCCAACCGTTCCCCCCGTGGACACGCGCAAGCCGTCAGCCAAGACAATGTGCGCATCCGCACCACCGATGACCGAAATCACGTCGGGCAAGGGGGCCACCGGCGGCAGACGGGCTACCCTCTGAGCATCAATCAGCTGGACTTGCCGTTCAAGTTCCTGCCGGACCGCGGCCGTTGAGACCGCCCATTCCACCCTCAAGGCCTCGGGAACCTCCTGGGCGGCCAGGGCCTGCAGGTCAGGGAGGATCTCGGCACTGGTCAACTCGCCTTGTATCTTCAAGGAGCCATCGCCAAGCGCCTGTACGGCCAGTCCTTTGGGAAGTTGGCGGGACAGGGCTTGGGCCCGGAGATCGAATTCGCGCGCCGTCAACACCTGCATGGAGACCCGAACGCCAGCCCGAATCAGAGGGCGCAGGGCGGCCTCCAGGGCCTCATCGTCGCGCACGGTCCCCTTGAGGACCACCTGGCCGTCGGGCCCAGCCACTGCCCTCAAGCCGGGCGCAGGCACAGATGAACCCGCCAGAAGGGCGTTCACCGTATCCGGGTCGCCGGCGGGCGAAGTGGCGACGGGCGCAATGGACGCGCCACCGACTGCACCGGCATTGGCCGTAACGTCGGTCGAATTGCCAGCCCGTGTTGGTGCAGATTCTGGCGACCGCGAGACCCCTAAGAGCCACACGGCGGTGGCCAGCACCGACAAGGCACTGGCGGACACCATTAACAGCTTGACGCGGCCAACTCGGGCCGGTGCCACCGGCCCCGCCGCGGCCTCAACCGCGGCCGCCTCACCTGGCAACTCAGCCTTCGCGTTTGATTCTTTCTCAGGCAGCGTTTGCGAGGGGGTTTCCAGAGCAGAAATCGACGGCGGTTCATCAGTCGAAGCGCCGGCTGAATCCTTCTCGGCTTCAGGGACGGGCGCGCGGCCGGCTCCCTCATCAATCGCCCAATCCGTGGGCAAATCTTCCACCCAGGGGGAAGAAAGCCGCGACAGTTGGAGCACGAAGTCGTCGAAGCGAATTCCCTGCCCGGACTGCAGGGGTACCTCAGCCCCATCGCCCTGCCGCCACCACCACTGTCCATCCTGCAGGCCCACCTCGACCGAATCGAACGGGGCGTCCCGCAGCACAAGGTCATTGGTGTTCAGCCGCCCCAATCGCGTCCATGCCCCGTCAGAAGGCAAGAGAGCGCGCGCACCGGACTGCCGGCCGCTGAGAACGCGCAGTTCCAGCGCCGCCCGGGTGCCGGAGGCGTCATGCGGAGCGTCGCTCAAGTCCATAGGTCAGCAGTATCAGGGCGTAAGCTGTTGTCAACAAGGGGGCACTTGCCTAAAGGTCGATCCGCGCCAAGGGCTGAATATTCACCTCGGGCGTGAGCTCCTGGTAGGACACCACCTGCAGGTCGTGCAGGTCCTGTTCGATCAGTTTGCGCATGTAGCGCCGAATGTCCATCGAGGCCAGCAGTACAGGCTTTGTTCCTGTGACGGGGAGATTGCCCACCCCACGCTTGATGTTCTCCACCAACTGCTTGCCCAGGTTCGGGTCCAGCGCCAGGTAGCTGCCGGCCGACGTCTGCCGAATGGCGCCGCGCACGGTTTCTTCCACTTTGGGCGCCAACAGGTAGGCCGGAAGCATGTTCTGGCCGGCCGAGTACTTGTAGCTGATCTGGCGCTTCAAGGCGCCTCGCACATATTCGGTCAGCAGCACCGAATCCTTCTCCTTCTGCCCCCACTCCACCAAGGCCTCCAGGATGGCACGCAGGTTCCGGATCGAGATGTCCTCAGAGACCAGGCGCTGCAGGATTTCGCCGATCTTCTGCACGGGCATGATCCGCATGGCCTCCTTGACCAGATCCGGAAAGCGCTGCTCCATGGCGCTCAGCAGGAAGCGGGTTTCCTGCACTCCAATGAAATCCGCGGAATACTTTCTGAGCACCGTAGCCAGATGGTAGGTCACGATCTGGCTGGAATTCATGAAGGACAAACCCGCCCGCACCATGGTGTCCTTGTGCTCGGCTGGAGTCCAGATCGTTTGCACGCCGGGCAGGAAGGGCTTGTCGACCTCGATGGGCACATTCAGCGCGCGCAGAGTGGTCTCGGGTTCGCGCACCAGAAGATTGCCCACCCGCAGCCGCCCCACCGCCACCGGCACCTCGGACAGCACGATGTTGTAGGAGCCCCGCGCGAGTTGTTCATTGAAGCGCATCTGGATGCCGGGGAAGGGCACGCCCAGGTCGAAGTACAGCGCCCGCCGCGCCTTGATCAACTCCTCATTGATGATATCGGCCGACACCAGGTCCCGAATGTCCATGGACAAGTCGAGGATGAGGGGCACGGTAGGCACGAACTCCTCGGTGCCGTCCTGCTTGGTGGGCTTGGCAGGTGGGCCTGCGGGCTTCAGGGCAGGCACTTCGGTGACCTCGCCGGTCCGCGCATCCACCGTCTTGCGCGGGCGCATAGCCCAGCCGATGCCGATCAAGGGCACGGCCAGCGCCAGGAACACAGGCGTGGGCATGCCGGGGATCAGGCCCATGCCCAGGGCAATGCAGCCCCCAATGATGAGGGCCCGAGGCTGGGCAAGGATCTGGTTGCCAATGTCGCGCCCCACGTTGGAAGGTCCGCCATCCTCCGATTGAACGCGGGTGACGATCATGCCGGCGCAGATCGAGATGAACAGGGCCGGAATCTGCGCGATCAGGCCGTCGCCGATGGACAGAATCGAGTAGGTTTGCACGGCCTTGCCCGCAGGCATGCCCCGCTGCAGCATGCCGATCAGCATGCCGCCCAGCAAATTCACCGCCGTGATGATGAGACCGGCGATCGCGTCACCCTTGACGAACTTCATGGCGCCGTCCATGGCACCGTAGAGTTGGCTCTCCTTCTCCACGTTGCTGCGCCGGCGCTTGGCCTCCTCCATGTCGATGGTGCCCGCGCGCATGTCGCCGTCGATGGACATCTGCTTGCCCGGCATCGCGTCCAGCGAAAAGCGCGCGGCGACTTCGGCCACACGCTCTGAGCCCTTGGTGATCACCACGAACTGCACGATGGTCAGGATCAGAAACACCACCAGGCCCACTACCAAGTTGCCGCCCACCACGAAGTTGCCGAAGGTCTCGATGATCTTCCCCGCGTCGCCCTGGAGCAGGATCAGCCGTGTGGTGGCGATCGAGATGCCCAGACGGAACAGCGTGGTGATCAGCAACACTGACGGGA
>JAIYCN010000131.1 GCA_027487995.1 Rubrivivax sp.
CGAGAGCCCCCACACCAGAAGCCAGCCCAGGGCAGCCCCCAGCGGCAGCGCCATCAACAGCAACAACGCCTGCTCGCCCACCATCAGGCGCGCCACTTCGGTCTTCGAGAACCCCAGCACGCGCAGGCTGGCCAGTTCCCAAGACCGCTCCGCCAGGGCCACACGGGCAATGTTGTAGACCACCCCCAGGGCCAGCACGAGCGCGAAGCCCGTCATGATGCTGCTGATGATGCGGATGTTGCGCGCCGTGATGACCTGCATGTTGTGCAGCATGTGTGCCTTGCTGAAGGCCCCGCCCACGGCCGGCAGCGCGTTGAGGGCACCAAGCACTTCGTCAAGCCCAGCGGCCGACACCTGCAATGAAAACGCGTTGTAGCGATCACTCTCCTGCATCAGTCGGTTGAGGGTGGCGCGGGTGGTGGTGGCACTCAGCCCCATGGTCTCCGCCACCAGATGCGTGACGGTCATGCGCACCCAGGGTTGTGGCGCCTCCACCAAGCGCAGCAGCACCTCATCGCCTGGGCGCAAGCCCAACTTGTGGGCGAGGCGGTCGGTCAACACCAGTCCGTCATCCGTCAAGGGCACCACGCGCCCATCCATATCCAACAGGCGCTGCTGCTGGGCCTCAGGCTCGAGCCCACGGAGTTGCACGCGCTGAGTTCGGTGACCCACCATCAGTGTGGCGGCCACGCCGCGTGAGCCTTCCACCGAAACGGGTTGGGTCACGCCGGCCAGATGCTGCAGGCTGTGCAGCGCGCCCCAGGCCACCGGCTCGAAGGTGATGATCTGCACATCGCCGCGCCAAACGGCGTCGAACTGCCGCGTCACGATGTGGTCCACCGCGTCGCGAAAAAAGTTGCCCATCACCACCAGGGCCACCGCGCACGCCACCCCCAACACGCTGAAGCCCGAACGCCAGGGATGACGGCGCAACCGCCGCAGGATCATCCGCAACACAAGCGGAACGGCCAATCCTTGTTCAAGGGTCTGCAGCCATCGGCCCTCCTGAAAGGGCGGCGGTGCTGGGGGCTGCATCGCTTGTGCGGGCGACTGGCGCAAGATTCCCATTAGCGCTTGAACGGTTCCCAACACGGCAGCGGAAACCGCCAAGGCCACACTCCACCACCAGGCCGCAGCCGGCAACACCAGATTCAGCGATGGGAATCGAAAGAAGCTGGTGTACAGACTCAGCAGCCAGTGCCCGGCCCACCATCCCATCAACCCACCCAGCACCAGACCCAGCAGCGCCATCAGCAAGGAAAGCTGCAACTGATGCAACGCGAGGGCTCCATTGGAGAACCCCAAAGCCTTCAGCGCAGCAATCGATTCGCGCTGCGTGGCTACCAGGCGAGTCATCACCACATGCAGCAGAAAAACCGCCACGCCCGCGAACACCAGCGGCAGCACGGTCCCCAGCAGCCGTTGCTCCTGGATTTCGTTGTCCAGCATCTGGTGCGAAGACTGAAATTCGCGTGCCAGTGCTTCCCGCCCACCCCAGCGCGGCAACAGCTCCTGCAGCGCGCTGATCACCGCCGCCTCGCGTGCGCCCGGGGCCAGTTGCAGGGCGAGCCGCGTGAAGGCCCCTTCCAGGTCCCAGGCTGCAGCCAAGGTGTCCTCATCCATCCACAGCACCCCGTAGCCCCCGGGGTCGGGCATGCCCATCGCCCCGGCGAACACCGCATCGGGCGCCACCGCCAGCGCGGTGATTTCCAGTTGGCGCAAGCGGCCATTGAGCAAAGCCTGAAGCTGGTCTCCCGGCTGCAGACCGCGCGCCATGGCAAAGCCCTCCGACACCCAGACGGGCACCAGGCCATCGCTGCGCGGTGCTCCGGGCCACACCCCGCGCCGAGTAGGGGCGGCGCCCTGCTCGCCCACCGTCGCGCGGTCGCGCAGCATGACCTGATTGAGCACGAAGGGCCGCTGCTCCGACACCCCCACCAGATGTCCCATCACGGGATCCGCCAGGCCCGGCAACAGCAGGCGCGCAGGGCGTTCGATGGTGGCCTGCAGCAGCCCCACCCCTTCCAGTGATTCGAATTGGCTCAGTGCGGATCGAGGCGCCCGCCGCACGGAGGCAAACACATCGGCCATGTGGGCCTGCGCGTAGAAGCGGTCCCGTGCCACCTCCAGGCTGTTCACGCAGGCCTGGGTGGTCAGCAAGGCCGCCACGGCCGAGGCCACCACCAAGGCGATGGTGACCACCTGGGCCCACAGGCGAACCAGGTCGCGCCGGAGCTTGCGCTGCAGCAGGCTCACCAGGCCATTTCCTCCACCCGGGCGCGTTGCTGCGGCCGCTCGGTGGCGACGATGCGCCCGTCAGCCAAGCGCACCACCCGGTCGGCAAGCTGGGCAATGACGGCGTTGTGCGTGATCACCACCACCGTGGTGCCCAATCGGTCGTGCACATCCAGCAGGGTCTGCAACACGCGCTTGCCGGTTTCGCAATCCAGGGCCCCGGTGGGCTCGTCGCACAGCAACACATCCGGCTGCTTGACCACCGCCCTTGCGATGGCCACCCGCTGCTGTTCGCCGCCTGAAATCTGCGAAGGGAAGTGATGCGCACGCTCGGCCAGGCCCACCTGCTGCAAGGCGAGTGAAACCGCCATCGGTTGCGGCACCAGTTCGGCCACCAGCGCGACGTTCTCCCACACCGTCAGGCTGGGGATGAGGTTGTAGAACTGGAAGACAAAGCCCACATGCTGGCGCCGGTAGCGCGTGAGTTCGGCATCATCGGCTTCGTCCAGGCGCTGCCCTGCGAAGTGCAGTTCACCGGCCGTAGGGCGGTCCAGCCCACCCATGAGATTGAGCAGGGTGCTCTTGCCACTGCCGGACGGGCCCAGCAACACCACGAACTCACCGCGCCCCACCTCGAGGTTGACGTCTCGAAGCGCGTGGACCGCGGCGGGTCCTTCGCCGTAGGTCTTGCTCAGCCCACGAAGGCTGAAGATCGGCAGGATGGCGGCCGACCCGGTGTCACCGGATGAAGGGGTGGTGCTGGGAGGCGACGCGGGTGATGCCACCCGTCCACATTAGGGGCTGCCCGCCGAACAGGGCTGAGGCAACGCAAGGGGCCTCACAGCGGCTTGGCCACCCGCTCCGTCAGCGTCTTGCGCAGCCAGTCATCCAGCATGCGCCGGTCGTAAAACAGGGGCTCGTTGCGCTGAGGCGTGGTCAGGCGTTGGGCATAACCCAGGTCACTGAGGTGGTCCTCGCCCTTCAACAGGACGGTTCCACCCTGGCTCAAGGACCAGCGCAGATGCATGCGTGGCCCATCCACCCGACCATTGAGAATGCGCACAAAGGGTTCACGACCCCAAGGCCGCTCCATGCCGGCAAGGTCCACGTCCAGCACTTCGATGTCCAGCCGCTGACCCTCAGGCAGGCGATTGCGCCAGCCGGTCATGTGGTCGGACAAGGTCTTCAGGTTGCGGTCACGGGCGGCCTGGCCGAACCCGATGTCGCTGTACTGCTGCGGGTCGGTGTAGCGAACCTCCACCTCGCCGGCCAGCGCCGCCCCTGCCGTCATCCCCACGGCCGAGCACGCGGCAACAGCCGTCAGCAGGACTCGACCCAGTGGTCCGCCCCAGGCGGACCTCGTTGCGGATTTCGAATGCATCGTCGTTCTCCCTGACTTGATTGTTGATCCGCTGGCTTGGACTGCACAAGTCCCAGTCGAGTTCCCACCCAGTTTCCTTGCGGGCTTTGCAAAACCGGCAGCGCCTCGCGGGAAAATCCCCGATTCGCGCGGTGACTTTTGTGTCGACCTGCCCCTACGATGGCGGTCATGAGCAGTACCGCACTTCGGCCCTACGAACTGGCCGACAACCTGCGCGCCACATCAGGCACCGTGTGGCTGACCGGCACCCAGGCCCTGGTGCGCCTGGTGCTGATGCAGCGCCAGCGTGACGATGCCGCCGGCCTGCGCACCGCCGGGTTCGTCAGCGGCTACCGCGGCAGCCCCCTGGGCATGGTGGACCAACAGATGTGGAAGGCCCGCCAGTCGCTTGAGGCGGCGCGGGTGCAGTTTCTTCCGGCCATCAACGAAGACCTGGCCGCCACGGCCTGTTTGGGCACCCAACGCGTGGCGCTCGATTCGGCCCGCCGCGTGGATGGCGTGTATGCCCTGTGGTACGGCAAGGGCCCGGGTGTGGACCGCGCGGGCGATGCCCTCAAGCATGGGCACGTGTACGGTTCCAGCCCCCTGGGCGGCGTGCTGGTGGTCTGTGGCGACGACCATGGCTGCGTCTCGTCGTCCATGCCGCACCAGAGCGACAGCGCCTTGGCCCACTTCGGCATGCCGGTCCTGCATCCCGCCAACGTGGCCGAATACCTGGAGTTCGGCCTGTACGGCTGGGCCCTGTCCCGCTTCAGCGGGGCGTGGGTGGGCTTCAAGGCCATCAGTGAGGTGGTGGAGTCGGGCATGACGGTGGACCTGGATGCCGTGCCGATTGATTTCGCCATGCCGGTACCGCCCGAGGTCTTCACCCCCAGCCAGAACCTGCATGTGCGCAGCGTAGACCTGCCGTCGCTGACCTTGGAGGCGCGCGCCGCGGAAAAGCTGAGTGCGGTGCGTGCCTTCGCGCGATTGAACTCGGTGGACAAGCACATCGTGAACAGCCCACGGGCCACCCTGGGCATCGTCACCGTGGGCAAGGCGCACTTCGACTTCATGGAGGTGCTGCGCCGCCTGGATCTGGACCCCAATGCGCTGGCTGCGGCAGGCGTGCGTGTGTACAAGGTGGGCCTGGTGTGGCCGCTGGAGCCCACGCGCATTGCTGAATTCGCGCGGGGCCTGGGCGACATCCTCGTCATCGAGGAAAAGGCCCCCATCGTCGAGCGCCAGATGAAGGAATTGCTGTACGCGCTGCCCGACGGCCAACGCCCTCGAATCTCCGGCAAGACCACCCCGGAAGGTCAGCCGCTGATCTCGGCCCTGGGCGAACTGCGGCCCTCGCGCATCATGCCTGTGGTGGCGCAATGGCTGGCGCAGCTCAACCCCGCGCTGGACCGGCTAAACCGGGTGGTGGACTTCACCATGCCGGCCCTGCTCTCCAACGAATCGGACGCCGTCAAGCGCCAGCCCTACTTCTGCTCGGGCTGCCCGCACAACACCAGCACCAAGGTCCCCGAAGGCTCCCGCGCACTGGCCGGCATCGGCTGCCATTTCATGGCCAGTTGGATGGAACGCAGCACCGAAGGCCTGATCCAAATGGGCGCCGAAGGCGTGGACTGGGTGGCCGCCTCGCGTTTCACCGACGCGCCTCATGTCTTCCAGAACCTGGGCGACGGCACTTATTTCCACAGTGGTCTTCTGGCCATCCGGCAGGCCATCGCGGCGGGTGCGCGCATGACCTACAAGGTGCTCTACAACGACGCCGTGGCCATGACCGGCGGGCAACCCGTGGACGGCCAGCTCTCGGTGGCGGAGATTGCGCGGCAGGTGCAGGCCGAAGGCGCCCGCTGCGTGGCCATCGTCTCCGATGAAGTCGAGAAGTACGACGGGTATCACGCCGAGTTCCCGCTGGGCACCACCTTCCACGACCGTAAGGAACTCGATGAGGTTCAACGCCGTCTGCGCGACACAGACGGCGTGACCCTGTTGATCTACGACCAGACCTGTGCCGCGGAGAAGCGGCGGCGGCGCAAAAAGGGCGAGATGGTCGACCCGCCGCGGCGCGCGGTCATCAACCCGGCCGTGTGCGAAGGCTGCGGGGATTGCGGCGTTCAAAGCAACTGCCTGTCCATCGTGCCGCTGGACACCGACTGGGGCCGCAAGCGCGCCATCGAGCAGAGCTCGTGCAACAAGGACTTCAGCTGCCTGCAGGGCTTCTGCCCCAGCTTCGTCACGGTGGAAGGGGCCGTGCCCGCCAAAGCGGCCGCGCGAACGTGGGCCGAAGAAGATCTGCAGCGCGAAGTCGCGGCCCTGCCACATCCCGAAGGCTGGGACTGGAGTGGACCCTTCGACATGCTCGTGACCGGCGTGGGCGGCACCGGCGTGGTGACGGTGGGCGCGCTGGTGACGATGGCCGCACACCTCGAAGGCAAACAGGCCTCGGTGCTGGACTTCATGGGCTTCGCGCAAAAGGGCGGCTCGGTGCTGTCATTCGTGCGCATCGCGCCCACGCCCGACCTGCTCAACCAGGTGCGCATCGACACCCAACAGGCTGACCTCCTGCTGGCCTGCGACCTGGTGGTGGGCGCGAGCCCGGATGCGATGGGCACCGTCAAGCACGGCCGCACGGAAGTGATCGCCAATCGACATGAGCTTGTCACCGCAGCCTTTGTGCGTCAGCCCGAGGCATCGTTGCATGCCGATGCCCTGCTGGCCAAGATGCAGCATGCGGCCGGGCATGACCGGGTTCGCACGTTGGACGCACAAGCCGTGGCGCAGTCACTGCTGGGCGATACGCTTCCCTCGAACATCGTGATGCTGGGCGCCGCCTGGCAGGCCGGCCTGGTGCCGGTGTCGCTCCCTGCGCTGCAGCGTGCCATCACCCTCAATGGTGTGGCGGTGAAGCAGAACCTCCAGGCGCTGTCGCTGGGTCGGTTGGCCTTGGGTGCGCCACAGGCCCTTCAACGCTTGGCCGGTGGCACACAGCCACCACAGGACTGGGACACCCTGGACGGTGAACAGGGGCTGATTGCGCGGCGTCAACGGTTTCTTCGCGCATATGACGGCCCTGCGCTGGTCGAACGCTACACCGCCCTGGTTGAAGCGGTGCGCCATGCCGAATCAAGCCTGGGGGGTGAAGCTGCGGCGCGGCTTGACCTCACCCGCACGGTGGCACGCCAATACGCGCGGCTGTTGGCGGTGAAGGACGAATACGAAGTGGCGCGGCTGCACCTGAGCCCTGAATTCGAATCGATGCTCGGCCAGCAGTTCGAACGCTGGGACCGGTTGGTCCATCATCTGGCCCCACCCCTGCTTTCGCCAACCGGCCCTGATGGCCGCCCGCAAAAGCGCGCATTCGGCCCCTGGGTTCGCAGCGCCTTCAAGCTGTTGGTGCGGTTGAAGTTCCTGCGCGGAACCGCGCTCGACCCCTTCGGCCACACGCAGGAGCGGCGGTTGGAGCGGGAACTCGCGCAGGACTATGAGCGCGTCATCCGCGACGAGATCCTGCCGCGTTTGAACAACACGAACTTAAGCGCGGCGACACGCATTGCCGACGCCGTTCGCCAGGTGCGTGGCTTCGGTCCTGTCAAGCTGGCGCAGTTGGCCATCTTCAAGGCTCAATGGACTTCGCTTCGGCAAGCGTGGCAAGCCGGGGACAGTGTCACCATCCCCGGCGATGCAGGCG
>JAIYCN010000374.1 GCA_027487995.1 Rubrivivax sp.
CGAAAATATCAGCAAGGAAGCCTTCGATCAGTGGAAGCGGCATCAGACCATGCTGGTCAATGAAAACCGTCTGAATCTGGCCGATCTGCGGGCGCGTCAGTATCTTGCTCGTCAAATGGAACAGTATTTCTTCGGCAATGGGGTGGACCAGCCGGCGGGTTACGTTCCTCCTTCGGCTTAAAGCGCTGAAGGTCCGCGGGGGTCACACCTTAGAAGGAATTGACGAAGCTCATGAAGCTCCAATTGATTTCGCCTTGAATGGTGGTGCCTAATCCCGCCATTTGAATGGAAACAGATTTCGATATATATTCCAATCTGTATCCAATCATTCAAGGAGATACTTTTGAGCACCCTGCAGGAACTGTTGGCCCAGAAAGCCGAACTTGAGCGCAAGATCCAGGAAACCCAGCGCAATGAGCGCCAAGGTGCGATCGACAAGGTGCGCGCTCTGATGGCGGAATTCGGACTTTCGGTCGAAGACCTCGGGAGCAAGTCCGCCAGCACCGGTGGCCGCAAGAAGGCCAGCGGCGGTGACGGCACGCGCAAGGCGGCAGTGAAATACCGCGACGCAGCGGGCAACACTTGGTCGGGGCGCGGCCTCCAGCCGCGTTGGCTCAAGGAAGCGCTCGCCGGCGGAAAGTCCTTGCAGGATTTCGCGGTGTAAGGCGCTCAGCACCAACATCCCCTTAAACGGCCCGACGGGGCCGTTTTTTCTGAGCACCACAATCCCCCCGGTAGACTCACCGGGTGATCCCCAGCGGCTTCATCCAGGACCTCCTCACCCGCATCGACATCGTGGATGTCGTGGGTCGGCATGTCGACCTCAAGAAGGCCGGCATCAACCACAAGGGCCTGTGTCCGTTCCACGGCGAAAAGACACCCAGCTTCATCGTCAGCCCCTCGCGGCAGACCTATCACTGCTTCGGTTGCGGTGTCCATGGCGATGCCGTTCGTTTTCTCACCGAATTCGTCGGCATGGGCTTTGTGGAAGCCGTGCAGGACCTGGCCCAGCAAGTGGGCATGGTGGTGCCCGACGATGAACGTACCCGTGAAGAACGAGAGGCCCAGGACCGGCGCCGCAAGGAAGCCGCCACGCTCACCGATGTGATGGCGCGTGCCGCCGCCCACTACAAACAGCAACTCAAGGTCAGCCCCGACGCCGTGGCCTATCTCAAGCGCCGCGGCCTCACCGGCGAAATCGCGGCGCGCTTCGGCATCGGCTATTCCCCTGACAGTTGGCGCGGGCTGGCCAGCGCCTTCCCGGCCTATGACGACCCCAAGCTGGAGGAGTCCGGCCTGGTGATCCTTCAGAACCCCGGCACGCCCCAGGAAAAGCGCTACGACCGCTTCCGCCACCGCATCATGTTCCCCATCCGATCGGTTCAGGGCGACGTGATCGGGTTTGGTGGGCGGGTGCTGGACAGCGGAGAGCCCAAGTACCTCAATTCGCCCGAGACTCCCGTCTTCGTCAAGGGACGCGAGTTGTATGGCCTGTTCGAGGCCCGCACGGCCATTCGCAAGGCGGGTTACGCACTCGTCGTGGAAGGCTACATGGATGTGGTGGCGCTGGCACAGTGGGGTCTGGGCCATGCCGTGGCCACGCTGGGAACCGCGTGCACCGAAGACCATGTGCGCCGGCTCATGCGCTTCACCGACAGCGTCGTGTTCAGCTTTGACGGTGACGCCGCCGGGCGCAAGGCCGCCGCCCGTGCACTGGAGGCCTGCCTGCCCCACGCCAGCGACACCCGCAGCATCCGCTTCCTGTTCCTGCCCACCGAGCACGACCCCGACAGCTATGTGCGCGAGTTGGGCGCCGAGGCCTTCGAAAAGGCGGTGGAGCAGGCAGTGCCCCTTTCACGCCAGATGCTGGCCATGGCGCAGCAGGGCTGCGAAATGGACACGCCCGAGGGCCGCGCCCGCTTTGCCAACCAAGCCTTCCCGCTGTGGTCAGCGCTGCCCGAAGGTGCCCTGCAACGCCAGATGCTGGCCGAATTCGCGCGCGCGGCCGCGCTGCCGGCGCAGGAACTCACCGACCTGTGGGCCGCCATGGCCCGCCATCGCAGTGCCGCGGGCGGCCGCTCAGCGCCCCAGGGTGCCCGCTTCGATGCATCCGGCGGCCGCTACTACCAAACCCAGCCCGGTTCGGGCCTGGCGCGCAACGGTTCACAGGAGTCGCCAGGCGAGGGCCCGCCCTTTGACGGCGGCGAATCCCGGTACCCGGGCCACACCGGCGAAGGTGGACCGCCACCCGATCGGGCGTATGGGCCAACACCCGGGCAGCAGGAGGGCTCAGGTCGAGGCCGCCGCTCCGAATACGCGGCGCCCGGGATTGGAGGCCCAGGCTCGGACCGCCCCCGTCGCGGATCCTGGGCCGAGCGCCAGGCCCTGGCCGACCCGCTGCGACGCGGAAGCGCGCCGCCCATGCTGCGTCGCCAGCCCCGCAGCCCTGCGGACTGGGTCACCCAGCTTCTGGTGAAGAACACGGCATGGTGGCTCCGCCTCACCGCCGACGATCTCGAGGTGCTGCATGCCCTCCCCCCGCCCCATGAAGTCCTGGTGCGGTGGCTGGAACGGGACATAGAAGAGCACGGCCCGCGCCCATGGGCGGCCGTGCAGCACGCGTTGGCCGAATCGGCGGAGGTGCAAAGGGCCTGGACCCGGATGCAGGTGCAGGACACCGACGAATCGGAGGCGTCGTGGTCCAGCCTGCGCCGCACATTGGACCAGTTGCACCTGGACCGCCTGCAACAGCTGCAGACGCAGCTGGCCGCACGGGCCTCAAGCGACCCCAGCGCGCTGGCCGAATACCAGCAGGTCTTCCAGCGCTGGAAGACCTTGAAGCAGGCGCTCGCGCTGGGCGAAGGAGACGGACCGGCGACCCCGTAATCGCGCGGCGGAGATGGTATAATCCACCTTTGAGCACGAATCTGTGCAAACCCCCACCAGCGTCTGCGTGCGCAGGCTGTTTGCGGCAGGTTCTCTGCCCCTCAACATCGCCCCCTTCGTTCGTCCAATCCGCGCCTTCCCGGCCCCATCGGGACGCGCCCTTTGCTGCTGCCATCATCCTCATGACCGCCAAGAAAGCCGCCAAGCCCGCCGCGAAATCCTCCGCCAGTGAAGAAGTGAAGAAGGCATCCGCCACGAAGGCCGCTGCCAAGCCCGCCGTCAAAGCCGCACCGGCTAAGGGCAAGGCGGATTCGTCGGCCAAGGCTGCGGCAAAGGCTCCGGTCAAAGCCACGGTCAAGGCCGCTGCACCCGCCAAGTCCGCCAAGCCCGCGCCCGCCGCCAAGGCGGAAGACAAAGCCGCCGCTTCCAAGACTGCGGCCAAACCCGCAGCCGGCAGCAAGGCCGCCACTAAAGCCAAGGCACCCGCAAAGGCAGAGAAGGCTGAGAAGGCATCAGCCAAGGGCAAGGGCAAGCCCAAGGCTGAGGAGGTCACCCTGGAAGAGGATTTCAGCGACATTGAGGCCGAGATCGAGGGTGATGCCGAGCCCGAAGTGACTGCTGAGGCCGACGCCGAAGAGCGCGCCAAGGCCAAGCCGTTGCGCATGAAGGTCAGCCGCGCCAAGGAGCGCGCGCTGATGCGTGAATTCGGCCTGGACGAAACCGCGCTCACCGAAGAGGAAGTCAACAAGCGCCGCCTGGAACTCAAGGCCCTCATCAAGATGGGCAAGAAGGACGGCTACCTCACCCACCAGCAGATCAGCGACCACCTGCCCGAGAAGCTCGTCGAGAACGAAATCCTCGAGGCCATCGTGTCCATGCTCAACGACATGGGCATCGCGGTCTATGAACAGGCACCTGATGCCGCGCTGGTGCTGATCGAAGGTGGCAATGCCGCCACCGCCACCGAAGAGGAAGCGGAAGAAGCCGCCGAAGCCGCGCTGTCCACGGTGGACTCCGAATTCGGCCGCACCACCGACCCCGTGCGCATGTACATGCGCGAAATGGGCACGGTGGAGTTGCTCACGCGTGAAGGCGAAATCGAGATCGCCAAGCGCATCGAAGGCGGCCTGCAGGCCATGATGGTGGCCATC
>JAIYCN010000293.1 GCA_027487995.1 Rubrivivax sp.
CTACCTCAAGGCCAAGCTCAAGAACGCCGCCGTATCGCGCATCCTGATCGAGCGACCCGCCAAGAACGCCCGCATCACCATCTTCTCGGCACGTCCGGGTGTGGTGATCGGCAAGAAGGGCGAGGACATCGAGAACCTGAAGGCCGAACTGGGCAAGCGCCTGGGCGTGCCGGTGGCGGTGAACATCGAAGAAGTGCGCAAGCCCGAAATCGATGCCCAGCTGATCGCCGACAGCATCACCCAGCAGCTCGAAAAGCGCATCATGTTCCGTCGCGCCATGAAGCGCGCGATGCAGAACGCCATGCGCCTGGGTGCCCAAGGCATCAAGATCATGAGCGCCGGCCGCCTGAACGGCATCGAAATCGCCCGTACCGAGTGGTACCGCGAGGGCCGCGTGCCCCTGCATACCCTCAAGGCCGACATCGACTACGGCTTCAGCGAAGCCAAGACCACCTACGGCGTCATCGGCGTCAAGGTGTGGGTCTACCGTGGCGACAACCTCGGCCGTGGCGAAGCCCCCGGCGCGATGAAGCCCGACGCCGGTGGTGGTGAGGACGATCGTCGCAACCGCCGCCCGGGCCGTCCCGGTGGTGCTCCTGGCCGCGGCGACCGCCGCGATGGCCGTGGTGCTCCCCGTGGTGGCGTGGGTGCCGCACCCGCCGATGGTTCGGACAAGCCGGCCGTGGCCGCCGATGCCCCCAAGACGCCTGCCGTCAAGCGTGTGCGCAAAGCCGCCGCGCCTGGCGAGGCCAAAGGAGAGTAAGACATGCTGCAACCCGCACGTCGCAAGTTCCGCAAGGAACACAAGGGCCGCAACACTGGTGTGGCCACCCGCGGTGCTGCCGTTTCGTTCGGCGAATTCGGCCTGAAGGCCACCGAGCGCGGCCGCATCACCGCCCGTCAGATCGAAGCTGCGCGTCGCGCCATTTCGCGCCACATCAAGCGCGGTGGCCGCATCTTCATCCGCATCTTCCCGGACAAGCCGATTTCGCAGAAGCCGGCCGAGGTGCGCATGGGCAACGGCAAGGGCAACCCCGAGTACTACGTCGCGGAAATCACTCCCGGCAAGGTGCTCTATGAAATCAACGGTGTGCCCGAGCAGCTCGCCCGCGAAGCGTTCACGCTGGCCGCTGCCAAGCTGCCCCTGCGCTGCACCTTCGTGGCGCGCCAGGTCGGCGCCTAAAGGAGACGCACGATGAAAGCATCTGAACTCCGCGCCAAGGACGTGGCCGCCCTCGAAAAGGAGGTCTCCGACCTCCTGAAGGCCCACTTCGGTCTGCGCATGCAGAAGGCCACGCAGCAACTGAGCAACACCTCGGTCCTGAGCAAGACTCGTCGCGACATCGCTCGCGTGCGCACCATCCTGACCGAGAAGAAGAAGGGAGCCGCCAAGTGAGCGAAGCCCAAACCACCGCCGTCAAGGCCAAGGTCGTCCGCACCTTCGTGGGCCGTGTCGTCAGCGACAAGCGCGCCAAGACGGTCACCGTGCTGGTCGAGCGCCGCAACAAGCACGAGCTCTACGGCAAGATCGTGGCCAGCTCGCGCAAGTTCCACGCGCACGACGAAAAGGGCGAGTACCACATGGGCGACGTCGTCGAGATCACCGAAAGCCGGCCGATCTCCAAGACCAAGTCCTGGGTCGTTACCCGACTCGTGGAGAAGGCGCGCGAAGTCTGATAGGGTTCGCGCCCTGTTCAAACTTCCAAGCGGAGCACACCCATGATCAACGTCGGCGACAAGCTTCCCAACACCACGCTGTTCGAGTTCATTGAAGTCGAAGGCAACGGGTGCTCATTGGGCCCCAACGCCTTCGAGGTGGAGAAGATCACCGCCGGCAAGACGGTGGCCATCTTCGCCCTGCCTGGCGCCTTCACGCCCACCTGCTCGGCCAAGCATGTGCCGGGCTTCGTGGCCAGGGCTGATGAGTTCAAGGCCGCGGGTGTGGACGAGATCTGGTGCGTGTCCGTCAACGACGCCTTCGTCATGGGCGCCTGGGGCCGTGACCAGAAGACGGGCAGCAAGGTGCGCATGATGGCCGACGGCTCGGCGGACTTCAGCAAGGCCGTAGGCCTGACGCTGGACCTCACCGGTCGTGGCCTGGGTCTGCGCTCCAACCGTTATTCCATGCTGGTCAAGGACGGCGTGGTCAAGACGCTCAACGTCGAAGGCCCCGGCGAATTCAAGGTCAGCGACGCCGACACCCTGCTCGCGCAGGCCAAGGCGCTGTAACACCGGTCGTTGTGCGGTCGGCCCTTGCCGGGCTGGCCGGTTCAACACCACGTTCTTTGACGGTTTGTTGGGCGGAATTCAAAAGCCGCTTGACAGACTGGATTGTTTTGCCGCATACTGTGCGGCTTTCCCGAAAAGGCATTCGGGTTGTCCCTTGGCGGCGCCAGGGGCAGCATGGACGCCTTGCAGGTTTTCAGCCCATTCCACGGGCCCAAGACTGACCGGCTGGTTGGTGTGCGCCAAGAGCTCCTTGGTGTTGCGCGCGACAAGCGGGTCAAGTTGGGGACTAACAAATGATCCAAATGCAATCGCGGCTTGACGTCGCGGACAACACTGGCGCGAAGTCCGTCATGTGCATCAAGGTGCTCGGCGGCTCCAAGCGGCGCTACGCCGGCATTGGCGACGTGATCAAGGTCAGCATCAAGGAAGCTGCGCCGCGTGGTCGCGTCAAGAAGGGCGAGGTCTACAACGCCGTGGTGGTGCGCACCGCCAAGGGCGTGCGTCGTCAAGACGGCTCCCTGGTGAAGTTCGACGGCAATGCCGCCGTGCTGCTCAACGCCAAGCTCGAGCCCATCGGCACCCGCATCTTCGGCCCGGTCACCCGTGAACTGCGCTCTGAGCGCTTCATGAAGATCGTGTCGCTGGCCCCGGAAGTGCTCTAAGGCACCGCCGAAAGCGAAAGAGGCAAGAGGACAGACATGAACAAGATTCGCAAAGGCGACCAGGTCATCGTGTTGACCGGCCGCGATAAGGGCAAGCGTGGCACCGTCACGCTGCGCGTGGACGAGGACCACATCGTGGTCGAGGGCGTGAACGTGGTGAAGAAGCACGTCAAGCCCAACCCCATGAAGGGCACCACGGGTGGCGTGATCGACAAGACCATGCCCATCCACCAGTCCAACGTGGCGATCTACAACGCGGCCACCGGCAAGGCCGACCGCGTGGGCATCAAGGTGCTGGCGGACGGCAAGAAGGCGCGCGTCTTCAAGTCCAGCGGCGAAGAGATCAAGGCCTAAGGCGGCATCATGACCCAAGCTACCCGTTCCCGACTGCAGGATCACTACCAGAGCAAGGTGGTGCCTGAACTGATGAAGAAGTTCGGCTACAAGTCCATTATGGAAGTGCCGCGCTTCACCAAGATCACGCTGAACATGGGCGTGAGCGAAGCCGTCACCGACAAGAAGGTGATGGACAACGCCGTGGGCGACCTAACCAAGATCGCCGGCCAGAAGCCCGTGGTCACGAAGTCGAAGAAGGCCATCGCCGGCTTCAAGATCCGTGACGGCGTGCCCATCGGCTGCATGGTCACCCTGCGTGGCGTGCGCATGTTCGAATTCCTCGACCGCTTCGTGAACATCTCGCTGCCCCGCGTGCGCGATTTCCGTGGCATCTCGGGTCGTTCCTTCGACGGCCGTGGCAACTACAACATCGGTGTGAAAGAGCAGATCATCTTCCCCGAGATCGAGTACGACAAGATCGACGCGATCCGCGGGATGAACATCTCGATCACCACGACCGCCAAGACCGACGAAGAGTGCAAGGCCCTGCTGGCGGCCTTCCGCTTCCCCTTCAAGAACTGAGGTGCCCTGTGGCCAAACTCTCACTCATTCAACGTGAGCTCAAGCGCGAGGCGCTGGTCGCCAAGTTCGCCAAGAAGTACGCCGAGCTCCAGACCATTGCCAACGATGCCAAGAAGCCTGACGACGAGCGTTATGCCGCCCGTCTGGCGCTGCAGAAGCTGCCCCGCAATGCCAACCCCACCCGTCTGCGCAACCGTTGCGAGCTGACCGGCCGCCCCCGTGGCACGTTCCGCAAGTTCGGCCTGGCCCGCAGCAAGATTCGTGAACTGGCGTTCAAGGGCGACATCCCGGGCGTCATCAAGGCCAGCTGGTAAGCCGGCGCTGGGTCCGATCAGGAGAATTCCATATGAGCATGAGTGATCCCATCGCCGATATGCTGACGCGCATCCGCAATGCGCAGATGGTCGAGAAGGGCGCCGTTTCGATGCCTTCGTCCAAGCTGAAGGTGGCCATTGCCCAAGTCCTCAAGGACGAAGGCTACATCGACGGTTTCGCCATCAAGGGCGAGTCTGGCAAGAGCGAGCTTGAAATCGCGCTGAAGTACTACGCTGGCCGTCCGGTCATCGAGCGCATCGAGCGTGTGAGCCGCCCCGGCCTGCGCATCTACAAGGGCCGCCACGACCTGCCCCAGGTCATGAACGGTCTGGGTGTGGCCATCGTGACGACGCCCAAGGGCGTGATGACGGACCGCAAGGCCCGCGCTGCCGGTATCGGTGGCGAGGTCCTGTGCTACGTCGCCTAAAGCAGGGAGGTCTACAGAAATGTCCCGCGTAGGAAAGATGCCGGTTGCCGTCCCCAGTGGTGTGGACGTGCAGGTTTCGGCACAGGAAATTACCGTCAAGGGTGCCCAAGGTACCCTCAAGCAGGCCGCCAACGACCTGGTGGCCGTCAAGGTTGCCAACGGCGCCGTGACCTTCGAGCCGCTCAATGAGACGGCCGAAGCCAACGCCATGAGCGGCACGATGCGCGCCATCGTGGCCAACATGGTCAACGGCGTCAGCAAGGGTTTCGAGCGCAAGCTCAACCTGGTGGGCGTGGGTTTCCGCGCCCAGGCCCAAGGCACCAAGCTGAACCTTCAGGTGGGTTTCTCGCACCCTGTGGTCAAGGACATGCCCGCCGGCATCAAGGTGGAGTGCCCGACCCAGACGGAAATCCTGATCAAGGGCGCCGACCGTCAGGTGGTGGGGCAGATTGCCGCTGAAGTGCGCGCCATCCGCCCGCCCGAGCCCTACAAGGGCAAGGGCATTCGCTACAGCGACGAGCGCGTGGTCCTCAAAGAGACCAAGAAGAAATAAGGAACGGCATCATGACGATGAACAAGAAAGAGCAGCGTCTGCGCCGTGCCCGTCAAACCCGGGCCCGCATCGCCATTCAAGGTGCAGCACGGCTGACGGTCTTCCGCTCGAACCTGCACATCTACGCCCGCGTCATCTCTGGCTGCGGCACCAAGGTGTTGGCTTCGGCCTCCACCGCCGAGAAGGAAGTCCGCGAGCAGTTGGGCGCGGTCGGCAAGGGTGGCAACGCCGCTGCGGCCGCCCTCATTGGCAAGCGCATCGCCGAAAAGGCCAAGGCCGCCGGAGTGGAGCAGGTTGCATTCGACCGCGCCGGCTTTGCCTACCACGGCCGTGTGAAGGCGCTGGCCGAAGCAGCCCGTGAAGCTGGTCTGCAGTTCTGACGCATTAAGGATCAACGCAAATGGCTAAGTTTTCCCCCCGCGTGCAGGACGAAGGTCGCGACGACGGTCTCAAGGAGAAGATGATTGCGGTCAACCGCGTGACCAAGGTGGTCAAGGGTGGTCGCATTCTCGGTTTCGCCGCTTTGACGGTGGTGGGTGACGGCGACGGTCGCATCGGCATGGGCAAGGGCAAGGCCCGTGAAGTGCCCGTGGCCGTGCAGAAGGCCATGGAAGCCGCCCGCCGCAACATGTTCAAGGTGCAGCTCAAGAACGGCACCGTTCACCACAACGTGGTGGGCGAGCACGGTGCAGCCAAGGTGCTGATGGCCCCGGCCCCCTCGGGTACCGGCATCATCGCTGGCGGCCCGATGCGCGCGGTGTTTGAAGTGATGGGCGTGACGGACATCGTGGCCAAGAGCCTGGGCTCGTCCAACCCCTACAACATGGTTCGCGCCACGCTGGACGCTCTGAAGCATTCGTCCACGCCGGCCGAAGTCGCCGCCAAGCGCGGCAAGACGGTTGAAGAACTCTTCAACTGATCGGCTGCGAAGGAAACATCATGGCTGACAAGAAAACCCTGACCGTCAAGCTGGTCCGCAGCGTGGCCGGCACCCGCGAGTCGCACCGCGCCACCGTGCGTGGCTTGGGCTTGCGCAAGCTGGGCAGCACGCGCGTGCTGGAAGACACGCCCGCCGTGCGCGGCATGATCACCAAGGTGGCCTACCTGGTGCAGGTCATCTGAAGAGGGCACTGAACATGCAACTCAATTCCCTGTCGCCCGCAGAGGGCTCCAAGAAGGCGCGCCGCCGTGTCGGTCGCGGCATCGGTTCGGGCCTGGGCAAGACGGCTGGTCGCGGTCACAAGGGCCAAAAGTCCCGTGCTGGCGGCTACCACAAGGTCGGTTTCGAAGGCGGTCAGATGCCTTTGCAGCGTCGTCTGCCGAAACGCGGCTTCAAGTCGGCTTCGCTGAAGTACAACGCCGAGATCACGCTGAGCGACCTGGAAGTCCTCGGTGCGGCCGAAGTTGACCTGCTCGCATTGAAGCAGGCTGGTTTGGTCGCGCAGATTGCCAAGGTTGTCAAGGTCATCAAGACCGGCGAATTGACCAAGGCCGTCGTGCTCAAGGGTGTCGGTGCGACCGCAGGTGCCAAGGCGGCGATCGAGGCCGCTGGCGGCTCGGTGGCCTGAGCTGACGCTTCGCCGTTTATCCTGAAACGCTGAGTCGCGCTCCGTGGCAACCAACGCTAACCAATTGGCCAAGAGCGGCAAATTTGGAGACCTGCGTCGGCGTCTGATCTTCCTGTTGCTGGCCTTGGTGGTCTACCGTATGGGGGCGCACATTCCCGTCCCCGGCATCGATCCGAACCAGTTGGCGCAACTGTTCAAGGGTCAGCAGGGCGGCATCCTCAGCCTGTTCAACATGTTCTCGGGTGGGGCGCTGTCGCGTTTCACTGTTTTCGCGCTGGGCATCATGCCGTACATCTCGGCGTCGATCATCATGCAATTGATGACCTACGTCGTGCCGACGCTGGAGGCCTTGAAGAAGGAAGGCGAAGCCGGCCGTCGGAAGATCACCCAGTACACGCGATACGGGACTTTGGGATTGGCTATCTTTCAGTCACTCGGTATCGCCATCGCGCTGGAAGGCTCGCAAGGTTTGGTGATTTCGCCTGGCTTTGGGTTCCGCATGACGGCCGTGGTCAGCCTGGTGGCGGGGACGATGTTCCTGATGTGGCTGGGTGAGCAGATCACCGAACGCGGACTGGGCAACGGGATTTCCATTCTGATCTTTGCTGGCATTGCTGCAGGGCTGCCGAGTGCCATTGGTGGTCTGATCGAGCTGGTCAACACCGGGTCGATGAGTCTTGTTGCTTGCATGTTCATTCTGGTCGTTGTGGCGGCGGTGACTTTCGTGGTTGTCTTCGTCGAACGAGGGCAGCGCAAGATACTGGTCAATTACGCCAAGCGTCAGGTTGGTAACAAGGTTTACGGCGGCCAGTCGTCCCACCTGCCGCTGAAGCTGAACATGTCAGGCGTGATCCCGCCTATCTTTGCGTCGTCCATCATCTTGTTGCCCGCGACAGTTGTGGGATGGTTTGCCACGGGGGATGGCTTGCGCTGGTTGAAAGATCTTGCCGGTCTGCTTTCCCCAGGCCAGCCGATCTATGTGCTGCTTTATGCCACCGCGATCATCTTCTTTTGTTTCTTCTACACCGCGCTGGTTTTCAACAGCCGCGAGACGGCAGACAACCTGAAGAAGAGTGGCGCGTTCATTCCGGGCATCCGCCCAGGTGACCAGACAGCCAAGCACATTGATCGAATCCTGTCGCGTTTGACCTTGGCCGGCGCGATCTACATCACCGCGGTGTGTTTGCTGCCCGAATTCCTGGTGCTCAAGTACAACGTTCCGTTTTACTTCGGGGGCACTTCGCTCCTGATCATCGTGGTGGTGACGATGGATTTCTGGGCGCAGGTTCAAAGTTATGTACAGAGCCAGCAGTACGAATCGTTGCTGAAGAAAGCGAATTTCAAACCGAGCTGATCGAGGCGGCC
>JAIYCN010000081.1 GCA_027487995.1 Rubrivivax sp.
GCATCCTCAATGCAGTGCGCGACAACCCGGAGCGCGTCGAGTTCGTCGGCTACAGCACCCAGAGCGTGCGCTACCTCGCCTTCATGATCTCCGGCTTCTTCGCCGGCATCGCGGGCGGCCTGGCCGCGATCCAGTTCGAGATCGTCACCGCCGAGGTGGTGGGCGCCGCGCGCTCCGGTGCCTACCTGCTCTTCGTCTTCCTGGGCGGCGCCACCTTCTTCTTCGGCCCCATCATCGGTGCCATCCTGATGGTGATTGCCCTGGTGCTGCTGTCTGAGCTCACCAAGGCCTGGCTGCTCTACCTGGGTCTGATCTTCCTGTTCATGGTGATGTATGCACCGGGCGGCTTCGCCAGTCTCATCATGATGAACCTGCGGGTTGCCG
Source organism: Rubrivivax sp. (assembly GCA_027487995.1). Classification (GTDB taxonomy): domain Bacteria; phylum Pseudomonadota; class Gammaproteobacteria; order Burkholderiales; family Burkholderiaceae_C; genus RFTU01. The sequence goes on from JAIYCN010000081.1 coordinate 385, forward strand.
CGTTCGGCAAGTTACGCCAACTGTGGACGTCCTACGTGGCCCTGGCCGGCACTGGCCTCACGGTCCTGTTGGGTGCGGCGGCCGTGGTGGAGATGATTTATCACCTGCAGATGAATGCCGCCATGGGCCCCGAGGTCCGCTTCATGGGGGTGATGCTCAACGCCAAAGGTCTGGACGCCTGGTTTGGATCGGTGTTCACCATCGTGCTGGGTGTGTTCCTGTTTGAAATCGCGCGCCGTGCGTTCAAGCAGCAGTGGGACGAGACCCAGGAAGACATCGAGAAGGAAATCAAGCGGCGGGAGTCCCTATGAGCATCAGCGGCAATCTGAACCCCGGCACGCCCGCCGTTGAGCTTCGCGATGTGCGCAAGAGCTTTGGCAAGACCGAGATCATCCGCGGCGCCAGCCTGAGCGTGGCCCAGGGTGAGCGGGTGGCCATCATCGGACCTAACGGTGCGGGCAAGAGCACGCTGTTCAACCTGATCAGCGGCCGCTTTGCACCCACCAGCGGGGAAATCCACCTGATGGGCCAGCGCATCGACGGCCGCAAGCCCTATGACATCAACCGCCGCGGTCTGGCGCGCAGCTTCCAGGTGAGCAACCTTTTCACGCGGCTCTCGGCCTTCGAGAACATCCGCTGCGCCGTGCTGTGGAGCATGGGGCACCGGTACGCTTTCTGGCGTTTCCTGGCCGATCTGGACGACGTCACCGATCGGGTGGATGAGGTGTTGGAGATGATCAAGCTCGACAAGAAGCGGGACCATCTGGCGATGAACCTCACCTATGCAGAGCAACGTGCGTTGGAAGTGGGCGTGACGATTGCCGGCGGTTCGCCGGTGATCCTGCTGGATGAGCCCACCGCCGGCATGAGCAAGAGCGAGACGACGCGCTTCGTGCGGCTGATCCGCGACGTGACCGAGGGCAAGACGCTGTTGACCGTGGAGCACGACATGGGCGTGGTGTTCGGTCTTGCCGACAAGATTGCAGTGTTGGTCTATGGCGAGGTGATTGCATTTGATACACCGGAGCGCGTGCGCGCTGACGCCCGCGTGCAGGAGGCCTATCTGGGCTCTGTGCTGGCCGAGCAGCAGGCCGCTGCTGCCGGCGCCTGACCTGAGCCCCGGTCGTCACCATCGCCTCAACCACGCCACTCCTGGCCAGCACCACCGACCACCTCTTGGGCTTTCCTCCATGCTCACTGTTTCCAATCTCCACGCCTTCTACGGCAAGAGCCATGTTCTTCACGGCGTGAACTTCAAGGTCCAACCCGGTGAGATCGTCGGTTTGTTGGGCCGTAATGGATCGGGTCGCTCAACGACCGCCAAGGCCATCATGGGTCTGGTCGACGCCACGGGCTCGGTTCAATGGGGGCAGCAGGAACTGATCGGCGCGAAGGCCTTCGAGATTGCGCACAAGGGCATCGGCTACGTCCCTGAAAACCGCGACATCTTCCCCAAGCTCACGGTCCACCAGAACCTGATGCTGGGCTGCAAGGCCGCCAAGCCTGACCCCAAGGCGCGCTGGCAGTTCGACGACATGTACACCTTGTTCCCGCGCCTGAAGGAGCGGCAACACACCGAGGCCGGAGTGCTCTCCGGGGGTGAACAACAGATGCTCACGCTGTGCCGCACCCTCATGGGCGACCCCGACCTCATCATGATTGACGAGCCCACTGAAGGGCTGGCCCCGAAGATCGTCGAGTTGGTGGCGGAGTACCTGCGAGAACTCAAGCGGCGTGGGGTTTCGGTGCTGTTGGTCGAACAGAAGCTGACCATCGCGCTGGAGGTGTCCGAGCGCTGTCTCGTGATGGGCCACGGGCAGATCGTGTTCGAGGGTACGCCCACCGAGTTGCGTGACAACCGGTACATCCGCAAGGAATGGCTCGAGGTGTGAAGCTCCCCTGGCGTTCATTCGGTCGCCGGCCTTCCTCGCCCCTTTCGTCCCACTAGAATCGAACGATCGTGCGATTTTTCGCGCACGCTCGCCATCCTCAACACTCCCACACACCACCAGGAGACCCGCCCGATGAGCGCAAGCTACGAGGTGCGCGGCGCCGTTGCCGTCATCACCCTGAACAACCCGCCCGTGAACGGATTGGGCCTGGCGACCCGCCAGGCCATCGCCGCCGGCATCGACCAGGCGGTGGCCGATGCGGCCATCAAGGCCATCGTGATCACGGGTGCGGGCAAGGCCTTCTCGGGCGGCGCTGACATCCGCGAATTCGGGTCTCCCAAGGCCATCCAGGAGCCGAATCTCCTGAGTCTCATCCGCATGTGCGAGAACACGCCCAAGCCGGTGATCGCAGCCGTCCACACCGTGTGCATGGGCGGTGGCCTGGAGTTGGCCCTCGGCTGCCACTACCGCGTGGCCTCGCCCGGTGCGCAGATTGCGCTGCCCGAAGTGAAGCTGGGTCTGGTGCCCGGCGCGGGCGGCACCCAACGCTTGCCGCGCGTGTTGGGCGTGGAAACCGCGCTGAACATGATTGTCAAGGGCGATCCGGTCAAGAGTGAAGTTCTGGCATCTCTTCCTGGCCAGAAGCTGTTTGACCGCATGATCGAGGGCGATCTGCTGGACGGGGCCTGCGCCTTTGCGCTTGAGGTGGCTGATGTGCGCCCACTGCCCCTGGTGCGCAACCTGAAGGCTTCGCACCCCCAGGGCGACGCCTACTTCGCCTTTGCCCGCAACACGGTGCGTGCAGTGGCCAAGAATTTCCCCGCACCCGAAAAGTGCGTGGACTGCGTGGAGGCCGCCACGAAGAAGGGCATCGAGGAGGGCTTGCTGTTCGAGCGAGCCCACTTCCTGTCGCTCATGATGACGCCCGAATCCAAGGCCTTGCGCCACGCGTTCTTCGGTGAGCGCGCGGCCAGCAAGATCCCGGATGTGCCCGAGGACACGCCGTTGCGCACCATCGCCACGGTGGGTGTGATCGGTGCCGGCACCATGGGCGGCGGCATCTCCATGAACTTCCTCAACGCCGGCATCCCGGTCACCATCCTGGAGACCAAGCAGGAAGCGCTGGACCGCGGTGTGGCCACCATTCGCAAGAATTACGAAGCACAGGTGAAGAAGGGCAAGCTCAAGCCCGAGAAGTACGAAGAGCGCATGGCCTTGCTCAAGACCACGCTGAGCTACGGTGACCTCAAGGGCTGTGACCTCATCATCGAGGCGGTGTTCGAGGAAATCGGCGTGAAGCAGGCCGTGTTCGAACAGCTCGATGCGGTGGCCAAGCCCGGCGCCATCCTGGCCTCGAACACCTCTAC
>JAIYCN010000025.1 GCA_027487995.1 Rubrivivax sp.
ATCGTGCTGTCGCAGCCGATTTCCGAGCGGGTGGATGAGATGGTGACGGGCGTGCGTTCGCAGTTGGCCATCAAGGTCTTCGGCGATGAACTCAAGGAGCTGCGCGACATTTCCGAGCAGGTGGCCCGCATCCTGCGCAGCGTGCCGGGCAGCAAGGACATCCGTATTGAGCGGCTGTCTGGGCAGCAGGCGCTGACCATCGAGATCGACCGTCAGGCCATTGCGCGGCAGGGTTTGAACGTGGCCGATGTGCAGGCGCTGATTGAGACGGCCGTGGGCGGCAAGGACGTCACCACGCTGTACGAAGGTGAGCGCCGCTACAGCGTGATCGTGCGCTTCCCGGCAGAGCAGCGCAACACGGTGGAGGCCATCGGCAAGCTGCTGCTCAACGCACCGGATGGGGCGCAGGTGCCGCTGAGCAGCCTGGCGCGCATTGAACTGGTGGATGGCCCCGCGCAGATCAGCCGTGAGAGCGGCAAGCGGCGTGTGGTGGTGGGCGCCAACGTGGAAGGGCGAGACCTGGCCGGCTTCGTGGCCGAGGTTCAGCAGCGCCTGGACGCCGAGGTCAAGCTGCCTGAAGGTTACCGCTTCGTCTACGGCGGACAGTTCGAGAACATGGAGCGCGCCATGGGCACGCTGTCCATCATCGTGCCGCTGACGATTGCCGCGATCTTCTTCCTGTTGTTCCTGCTCTTCAATTCGGTGAAGTTGGCCGCTCTCATCATCCTGGTGCTGCCCTTCGCCTCGATCGGCGGTGTGGTGGGGCTGTTCCTGACGGGTGAATACCTGAGCGTGCCGGCCTCGGTGGGATTCATTGCGCTGTGGGGCATTGCTGTGCTCAACGGGGTGGTGTTGGTGACCTGCATTCGCCGTCTGCGTGAGGACGGGCTGGAGGTGGCCAAGGCGGTTCGCGAAGGCTGCGTGCAGCGCTTCCGCCCCGTGATGATGACGGCCACGGTGGCCTTGCTCGGCCTGGTGCCGTTCCTGTTTGCCACGGGGCCGGGCTCTGAAGTCCAGCGTCCGCTGGCGATTGTGGTGATCGGTGGTTTGCTGTCTTCCACCCTTCTGACCTTGGTGGTGCTGCCCACGCTGTACCGCTGGTTTGACGAGAAGCCCGCTGAGGCTTGATGAAAGGAAATCCCATGAGGATGAAGGAAGTCCGCGCCATCGTGCGCCCAAGCCGCCTGCCTCGCCTGCGCGAGGCCTTGAGGGCGATTCCCAACTTTCCCGGCGTGACGGTGTGGGCGGCCGATGGCTTCACCGCGCCGGCGGCGGTGGGCAAGCGCACGGTGCGGGAAGAGCTGACCGAGTTCTCGCACAAGACGCTGGTGTGCGTGTTGTGTGAGGAGGGGATGGTGGAGACGATTCGGCAGGCGGTGTTTGATGCCTGTTCGACGGGGACGGTGGGGGATGGATTGGTGTGGGTGGTGGATGTGGGGGAAATTCACCGGATACGGGATCGGGTGGAGGTGGGGCCTGTGGTTTGAATGAAGTGCCGATCTTCGCGGCCAGCGCGGCCCCCGGGGCTCAGTGAGCCCCGATCTTCGCGGCCAGCGCGGCGCCCGGGGCCCTGTGCGGGACGCCCTCCCGCCTCGGCGAGCCCGCCTTGAGGGCGGTCTCCCATCGGCTCCCGGGCTGAATGTCCCGAACAGGGCCCCAGGCACCGCGCTGACCGCGAAGGTCGGGGGTGCGGTGTCGCTTCGAAATTGGGTTTGCATAATTGCGGCCAGATGAAAGCGACTTTTCGACAGCTGCGCCTTTTCCTGGCGCTGGCCGACACGGGCAGCGTAACGGCGGCGGCGCGTGCGCAGCATGTCACGCAGCCCACGGCTTCCATGCAACTGCGTGAACTGACCGAGTCGGTGGGGTTGCCGCTCTACCAGGTGGTCTCACGCCGCGTTCAACTCACGGATGTGGGCGTGGAGTTGGCCAAGACGGCCAGGGCCATGGTGTCGCAGTGGGACGCGTTCGAGCAGTCGGTGGACGGCATGCGCGGGCTCAAGCGTGGGCGCTTGAGAGTGGCGGTGGTGAGCACGGCCAAGTACTTCATGCCTCGGCTGATCGGCGCCTTCTGCAAGCGGCATCCGGCCGTGGACGTCTCTATCGAGATCCTGAACCGTGATGGCGTGGTGGCGCGACTGCGCGACAACATGGACGACCTTTACATCATGTCCATGCCGCCGGACGATCTGGTGTTGGAGGACGTGGTGTTCATGGCCAACCCCCTCGTGATGGTGGCCGGCTCCACCGATCCTCTGGTGAGGCGCGGTCGCATCTCATTGAGTGAGCTGTCAGGTCAGCGGTTCATCCTGCGGGAGGGCGGGTCGGGCACCCGCATGGCGGTTGACCAGCACTTCAAGCGATGCCGATTTCGACCGCAGGTGCGGTTGGAGTTGGGCAGCAATGAGGCCATCAAGGAAGCGGTGGCCGGCGGCTTGGGGATTGGCGTGTTGTCACGCCACGCGCTGCATGGGCGGGACCGCGAACATGGGGTGGCGGTCGTGGATGTGGCGGGCTTTCCGATTGCGTCTCAGTGGCACCTGGTGCATCCGGCCGCGCGGGGCCTTTCGCCCTTGGCTTCGGCCTTCAAGGACGACCTGCTGCGTCAGTCCATGAGCCCGAAGTTAGGTGGTCCGGTGGGATGATGAAGGGTATGTCAACGCATCTTTTGTCGCCGATCGTGGCGGGAACTTGGCGCCTGGCAGATTGGCAGTTCAGCCCTGAGCGGACCTTGAACTGGATTGAGGCCTGTGTCGATCTTGGCATCACCAGTTTCGACCATGCGGACATTTATGGCGGCTACACCGTGGAGGCCTTGTTCGGCCAGGCCCTGGCGCGCAAGCCCGGTTTGCGACAGCGCCTGCAACTGGTGACCAAGTGCGGAATCCGCCTGAAGCATCCGAACCGGCCCGAACATGCACTGAAGTCCTACGACACCTCTGCCGCTCATGTGCGGGCTTCAGTAGAGGCTTCGCTTCAGGCCTTGGGGACTGACCACGTGGATTTGCTGCTGATCCATCGCCCTGATGCCCTGACGGACCCGGATGAATTGACGCAGACGTTTGAAGCGTTGCGGCAAGCGGGCAAAGTCCTGCACTTTGGCGTGTCCAATCACTCGCCGCAGCAGTTCATGGCCCTGCACCGTCGATTGCCGCTGGTGACCAACCAGATCGAGTTCTCGCCGCTGCAGATGAAGGCCTTGGCGGACGGCACACTGGAGCAGGCCACCGAACTGGCGCGCAGGCCGATGATCTGGTCGCCTCTGGGTGGTGGACGATTGTTTACGGGGGACGACGCCCAAGCGCAGCGCGTTCGCCTTGCCCTGCAGGGTTTGGCCGACGAGCATGGCGCGTCTCTGGCGAGCGTCGCCTATGCCTGGATCCTTCGCCATCCCAGCCGCCCCATTCCGATTACCGGGTCAGGCCGTGTGGAGGCGCTGAAGGAGGCGGTTGACGGGCTTCGCATACGCTTGACCGCCGAGCAGTGGTGGAGTGTTTGGCAGGCGAGCATGGGGCACGAGGTGCCCTGAGCAGATTCATGCAGTGATGACGATGAGTCGAAAATCCAATCATGTGAGCCAGACGCCCGCCACCCAGTGGTTGCAGGCCCATGGCGTGACCTACACCGAGCATCCCTACGACTACGTGGACCATGGCGGCACCGCCGAATCCGCGCGCCAAACCGGATGGGATGAGCATGCGGTGATCAAGACACTCGTGATGCAGGACGAGCGGGCGCAGCCCTTGGTGGTGCTGATGCACGGTGACCGGCAGGTGAGCACCAAGAACCTCGCGAGGGAGATCGGCTGCAAGAGCGTGGAGCCCTGCAAGCCCGAAGTGGCGCAGCGCCACAGTGGTTACTTGGTGGGTGGCACGTCGCCGTTCGGGTTTCGCAAGGCCGTGCCCGTCTATGTGGAGGCCACGGTGCTGGGCTTGCCGCGCATCCTCATCAACGGCGGGCGGCGTGGTTATCTGGTGGGCATCGAGCCGATGGTGCTGACGGAGGGGCTGGGCGCCAAGGCGGTGCACTGTGCCCTGGCTTAGCGGGTGGAGCCACCCAGGGCATCGCGAAGGGTATCGCGCAGAGAACGCTTGAGCACCTTGCCGTAGGCATTCTTGGGCAACTCGCCCACGAAGACATAGCGCTTGGGACGCTTGAAGCGGGCGATTCGCGATAGACACCACGCGTTCAGCGCGGACTCCAACTGATTCGTGTCCGCGGCTTGACCACAGACTTGAGCATCAGCCCGCAGCACCACGAACGCCACCACCGCCTCCCCCCATTCGGCGTGCGGCTCACCGACCACGGCCACCTCGGCCACGCCCGGTGCCTGCAGCAGGACCTCCTCCACCTCCCTGGGGTAGATGTTGGACCCGCCACTGATGATGAGGTCCTTGCTGCGGTCGCGCAGTGTGATGAAACCGTCTTCATCAGCGCTGCCCATGTCACCGGTCCACAACCAGCCGTCATGAATGGCGGCGGCGGTGGCCTAAGGGTTGCGCCAATAGCCGGCCATCACGGAATCTCCGCGGACCAGCACTTCGCCGATCTCGCCGGCTGGCAACTCCGCACCATCCTCGGCGGCAATGCGAATGTGCACGGGGGTCTGGGCCACGCCTATGGAGGCCACCCGTTGTGCATGGCGCGGATGGGCACTGTCACTGAGGTGATGGCGCGACAGCACCGTGCCCGTCATGGGTGTTTCGCCCTGACCATAGATTTGCACGAAGCGTGGTCCCATCACGTGCAGGGCTCGTTGAATGTCCGCTGCATACATCGGTGCGCCTCCATAGACGATGGTCTTGAAGGCCCGTGCGCAGTCATCCGCGCTCAGGCCGCGCGTTTGCGCACAGGCCACGATGCGGTTGACGATGGTGGGCGCCGCGAACAGCGACAGGGGGCCCAGGGCGAAGCCCAGATCAAACAATTCATCGGCGTCGAAGCCGCCAGACGGCGGCACCACATGGACGGCACCTGCCATCAGGTGCGGAATGGCATACAGGCCGTTGCCATGGGACATGGGCGCCGCATAGACGATACGGTCGGTGGGAGAAACACTGTCCACGTCCACGAAGTAGCCCATGCCCATGGTGCGCAGGTTGCGATGCGTGAGCATCACGCCCTTGGGACGACCGGTGGTGCCGCTGGTGTAGAACAGCCAGGCGAGATCGTCACCGTTGCAGGGGTGGGGCGGCGCGTGTTGCGATGCGCACATGCCGAGGGACGGGTTGGAGGACCCAGGCGTGGCCCAGAGCGCTTCGGACTCCGGTGAATCCACATCAACCTGACGCTCGATTCCCGAAAACACGGCGGGGCCCGTGGTGTCGTCACCGAGTCCCATCACATCGTTCGTGACGAAGGCCCATCGAGCCTGCGCGTTGTCCAGGATCCACTGCGCCTCCAGTGGATGCAACTTGGCGTTGATGGGCACGGCCACCAAGCCGGCCCACCATGCTGCCAGCAGCACGTCGAGGTAGCGCACGTGATTGCGCATGAAGAGCGCGACCCGATCACCGGGCTGCAGACCTGCTGCCCGAAGACAAGATGCCAAGTGAGCGGCACGTGCGGCCCATTCCCCATGGGTGCTGATCAACCGCGTCCCCGCGTAGATTGCGGGCCGCGCGGGCTCTATGCATGCGTGCCTATGGAGCAGTTCCGCCAGGTTCATGCGCCCAGAGGATAAACGCAGTACCTCCGGGCGCAGGGTCCTGGCTGCGCGCTCAGGTCAGGGCCAGGGACATCCATGGGAAGGCGCACACCGCCAGGAGCACGAGGAACATGGCTCCTACGAATGGCATTGCTCCGGCGAAGATGCTCTCCACCGAGACCCGCGGATCATTCAAGGTGGATTTGACCGTGAACACCGAAATTCCAAAGGGCGGTGTGAGAAGGCCCATTTCCACCGCCAGCACCGTGATCACGCCAAAGTGGATCAGATCGAACCCGAAGGCTTGCGCGATGGGTGCGGCCACGGGGGTCATGATCAGCAGGATGGAGCTGGAGTCCAGGATCATCCCAAGAAGCAGCACGATGCCGATGTACAGAGCCAGGAAGCCATAGGGCCCCAGGCCCGCATCACGTACGAGGTCGGCGATGGCCACCGGTACTCCCGCCACGCTGAGCATTCGACTGTAGAAGCTGGCGGCGACCAGCAGGATGAGGATGGTGCAGGAAACGCTGCCGGTTTCATGCAGCACCCGCCACAGGTTGCCCTTGCCCAGTGAGCGGCGCAACAGCGCAATCACGAGCGCGCCGAAGGCACCGACGCCGCCGGCTTCAGTTGGGGTGAAGAAGCCCGTGTACAGACCTCCCAGCACGAGGGCGACCAGCGCGGCGATCGGCACCAACTTGGCGGCCATCTCACCGCCAGTGAGCATCACTTCCACGCGCTGCTGCCGCGCAAGCTCGGCCTGCTTCTGAAGATCGAACACCGTGCCTGGCGTGTACCGGGCCATGAGCATGATCATGACGGCGAACACGATGGCCAGAGCGAAGCCCGGAATCACGCCCGCGATGAACAGCTTGCCGATGGATTGCTCGGCCAGCACGCCATAGATGATCATCAGAAGGCTGGGCGGAATCATCATGCCCAGCACCGAGCTGCCGGCGACCGTGCCGGTGGCAAACGTCGTCTTGTAGCCGTGGCGCACCATCTCTGGAACGGCCACGCGGGTGAAGACAGCAGCCGAAGCGATGGAAACGCCCGTGACCGCCGCGAATACCGTATTGGCCGCCACGGTGGCCACACCCAAGCCCCCCTTGAGCTTGCGCAGCAGCACTTCGGCCACGGTGAAGGTGTCCTTGCCCACATTGGAAATGCTGACCAGTAAGCCCATCAGCACAAACAGGGGGATGGTGGCAAAGATGTAGTCGGCAATGCCGTTGTAGGCTGCCATGTACATCAGGCGCATGGCCATGTCGATGTTGTCACGCACCAGCCACACGCCGAAGAAACCCACGGCCAGCAGGGCCACACCGATGTGGATGCCCAGCAGGACCAGCATGACGAGGCCGCCGATCAGCAGGCCCCCGAGTGCGAGATCGCTCATGCGCCACCTCCCAGGGGATCGGCTGCGGAGGATTGCGCCGAGGCGCGGCGGATGATGCCGGGCACCGACAACAAGTAGCACAGCGCGGCGGCCACTGAGCCTGCCACGACCAGGCCGCGGAAGGGCCAGGCCGGTACGCTGTAGACGCCCTGGACACCGTAGAACTCGTTGTTGCCCCAGGAGGTGTTGAATTCAGGCAGGGCGATCATGGCCAGCAATGCAAACAGCGTTGCACCCACGAGTGCGTTGATCACGTCCAGCGCGACCACTGCGCGCGGTGAGCGCTTTCCGATGAGATTCAGCAGGAAGTCACTCCGGGTCATGCGGCCGCTGCACACGGCAGCGGCCAACTGCAGGAAGACGATGGAAGCCACCGATCGCGCCGAAAACTCGGCCACACCGGTGATGGGGCTGTTCAGGAAATCGCGGCCGATCACGTCAGCCACCACCAGGCACATGATGACGAAGATCCACACCGTGCCCAAAGACGCCAGAGCTTGAGCGGGAAGGTCCAGGGGATGCCGCGCTTGAGGCGGCGGGGCGTCGAGGTCGGTGTCGGCTGCCATGGCGTGTCGGTCTCTCAGTGGCTTTGGTGATTCTCTCAAGCGTCGAGGCGGGCCGCAGCCCGCCTCGAATCAGGCTCAGCGCACGGCCTTGTCCCAATCGCGAAGGGGCTTCACGCCGCGGGCGCGCAGCTCGTCGAAGTAGGCGCGCAACACCGACCTTCCGGCATCACCCGTGGTGGCCAGCCAGGGGCCGACGATGTCGGGCAGGCCGTTGATCCACTTGGCGCGCTCTGCAGCGGGCATCTCGGTGATCTTCAGGCCCGCGGCCTTCATCGTATCCATGGCCGTGACTGCCGAGCGGGTCACATGCTTGCCGTGGGCGACGGACGTGGCCTGGCCGGCCTTCACGAAGGCGTCCTGAACTTCCTTGGGCAGCTTGTCGAAGAAGCTCTTGTTGGCGGCCACACTGCCGAAGTACATGGCACCAATGTCCACGCGCGTGAGGTGTTGTGCGACTTCATACACCTTGGAAGGGCCGATGCCGCTGGCAAAGCTCAGCGCGCCTTGGGTCACACCCGTCTGGATGTTGGTGTAGTACGTGGTCAGCGCGCCTTCAACGGGCGTGGCGCCGGTGTCGCGCATCCAGTTGGCCGAGGTGCCCGGGGCGTGGATCTTCTTGTTCTGGAGTGCGGCCATGGTGCTGACCGGGAAGTTGGCGTAGACGTCGTAGCTGTCGGTGATCAGCGAGGACAGCGGCACCATGTTCTGCGCCGTCCAGCTGGCCTTGAGAGCCGGATGGGTGGCGTTGAGCTTGTCGAAGATCTCGATCAGCATCTCGTGGTTGGTGGTGGCGAACGGCGTGTAGTAGGTTACGTTCTGCAGGGGCATCTGGGAGTTTTCCCACACGGTGCCCACCATGCCCACATCCACGATGCCGTCCTTCACGGCTGCGCGGGTTTCGTTGAACTTGTACAGCGTGCCGCCG
>JAIYCN010000202.1 GCA_027487995.1 Rubrivivax sp.
CACGACCTGAAGAACGCGAACCCGCGTGCGGACATCAGCGTCAAGCTGGTGAGCGAAGTGGGCGTGGGCACGATTGCCGCGGGTGTGGCCAAGTGCAAGGCCGACCACGTGGTGATCGCGGGTCACGACGGCGGCACCGGTGCCTCGCCCTGGTCTTCGATCAAGCATGCGGGCACGCCCTGGGAACTGGGCCTGGCCGAGACGCAGCAGACCCTGGTGTTGAACCGCCTGCGCGGCCGCATCCGCGTGCAGGCCGACGGTCAGATGAAGACCGGTCGCGACGTGGTGATCGGTGCGCTGCTGGGGGCCGACGAGTTTGGCTTTGCGACGGCACCGCTGGTGGTCGAAGGCTGCATCATGATGCGCAAGTGCCACCTGAATACCTGCCCGGTGGGGGTAGCGACGCAGGACCCGGTGCTGCGCCAGAAGTTCAGCGGCAAGCCCGAGCACGTGGTGAACTACTTCTTCTTCGTGGCCGAAGAGGCGCGCCAGATCATGGCGCAACTCGGCATCCGCACGTTTGACGAGCTGATTGGCCGGTCGGACCTGTTGGACATGAAGAAGGGCATTGCCCATTGGAAGGCGAAAGGCCTGGACTTCAGTCGCCTGCTGGCACAGCCTGCAGCGCCTGCCGAAGTACCCCGCCTGCATGTGGACACGCAGGACCACGGCTTGGCCAAGGCCCTGGACGTGAGCCTGATCGAGAAGTGCCAACCGGCCTTCAAGAAGGGGCAGACCGTCAAGCTGCTGGAGACCGCACGCAATGTGAACCGCAGCGTGGGCGCCATGCTTTCGGGTGAACTCGTGCGCCACCACCCCGAGGGTCTGCCCGACGACACCATCTTCATCCAGATGGAAGGCACGGGCGGCCAGAGCTTCGGTGCATTCCTGGCCAAGGGCATTTGCCTGTACCTGATCGGTGAAGCCAACGACTACACCGGCAAGGGCTTGTCGGGTGGCCGCGTGGTGGTGCGCCCGAGCATCGACTTCCGCGGCGACGCCACGCAGAACATCATCGTGGGCAACACGGTGCTGTACGGCGCCACCAGCGGTGAGGCCTTCTTCCGCGGCGTAGCCGGCGAGCGTTTTGCCGTGCGCCTTTCGGGTGCCACCGCGGTGGTGGAGGGCACGGGCGACCACGGTTGCGAGTACATGACCGGTGGCACCGTGGTGGTGTTGGGCAAGACCGGCCGCAACTTCGCCGCGGGCATGAGCGGTGGCGTGGCATACGTCTATGACGAAGACGGCGGCTTCGACAAGCGCTGCAACACGTCGATGGTGACCTTGGAGAAGGTGCTCACCGCTGACGAGCAGAAGTCGGCCGGAATTCCGATGCACAAGGGGCAGGCCGATGAGGTCTTGCTCAAGTCCCTGATCGAGCAGCAGCACCGTTGGACCGGTTCGCTGCGGGCCCGCGAGATTCTGGACAACTGGGCCGGCGCGCGGGGCAAGTTCGTCAAGGTCTTCCCCACCGAGTACCGCCGCGCATTGACGGAACTGGCGGCCAAGGGCGGCAGCGCCGAAGCGGCCAAGCCCGCTGCGGCGGCGAAGAAGGCCGCAGCGGTGGGCAAGAAGACGCCGGCCAAGTGAAGGGCTGAAAGCCAATCGCCATTTGCCTGACACCGGCACATCAAGGACACGAAGGATCGATCATGGGAAAAGTCACCGGCTTCCTGGAATTTGAGCGGCTTGAAGAGGGCTACGAGCCCGTGCCGCAGCGCGTGAAGAACTACAAGGAGTTCGTGATTGGCCTGAACAATGAACAGGCCAAGGCGCAGGCTGCGCGCTGCATGGATTGCGGCACGCCCTTCTGCAACAGCGGCTGCCCGGTCAACAACATCATTCCGGACTTCAACGATCTGGTTTACCAGGGCGACTGGAAGAACGCGATCACGGTGCTGCACAGCACCAACAACTTCCCGGAGTTCACGGGCCGCATCTGCCCTGCGCCCTGCGAGGCTGCATGCACGCTCAACGTGAACGACGACGCCGTGGGCATCAAGTCCATTGAGCACGCCATCATCGACCGCGCCTGGGCCGAAGGCTGGGTGCAGCCCCAGCCACCCAAGGTGAAGACGGGCAAGAAGGTGGCCGTGGTGGGTTCGGGCCCGGCAGGCATGGCCGCTGCGCAGCAGTTGGCCCGCGCAGGGCATGACGTCACGGTGCTGGAGAAGAACTCGCGCATCGGTGGCCTGCTGCGCTACGGCATCCCCGACTTCAAGATGGAGAAGACGCACATCGACCGCCGTGTGGAGCAGATGAAGGCCGAAGGCGTCACGTTCCGCACCGGCGTTTTGGTCGGTGACATGGCGAAGGACTCCAAGGTCACCAACGATGCGCAGACCATCGTGTCGCCCGAGCAGTTGAAGCAGGACTTCAATGCGGTTCTGCTGTGCGGTGGCGCCGAGCAAAGCCGCGATTTGCCCGTGCCGGGCCGAGACCTGGACGGTGTGCATTTCGCCATGGAATTCCTGCCGCAGCAGAACAAGGTGGTGGCTGGCGACAAGCTCA
>JAIYCN010000002.1 GCA_027487995.1 Rubrivivax sp.
CAGCGTCGACTTGCCGGAGCCCGAGGGGCCCACCAGCGCCAAGGTCTGACCGGGTTGCACTTGAAGCGACACACCATCCAACGCCGCAGGGCCTTCGGAGCGGTAGCGCAGGCCCACGCCTTCGAATGTGACCTCGCCTTTCGCTTGAACCCCCGCATCCAACCGATGGCGGCCACCGCCCTCGGGCGGGCTTTGATCCAACAGGTCCAGCCCTCGTTCCACCGCCGCAAGGCCGCGGGCCAGCGGGGCGGTGACGTCACTCAGATGCTTGAGCGGGGCGACCAGCAGCAGCATGGCCGTGACGAACGCGACGAAGCCACCCACCGTACCCTGGCCCTGCTGCCACAGCGCGGCCGTGATCACACCGGACAGGGCCACCGCGGCCAGCATTTGGGTGAGAGGTGAACTGATGGCGCCAGCCGCCACGGACTTCAGCACCAGGCGGCGCAAAGCCTGGCTTTGCTGCTCAAAGCGGCGCCGCTGCGCGTTCTGGGCCGCGTGCAGGCGCACGATGCGCCAGGCCAGCACGTTTTCCTCCACCACGTAGGCCAGGCTGTCCGTGGCTTCCTGTCCGGCCACCGCCAACCGGCGCAGGCGGCGCGACACGGTGCGCATCACCGCCGCCACGGCCGGGGCCAGCAGCAGCACCATCAGTGTGAGCGCCCAGTTCAGCCAGAGCAGGTAGGCCAGCAGGGCCACGATGGTCAAGCCGTCCTTGACGATGCCCAACACGGCGCCGCCCAGTTGATTGGCCCCTTGCTGCACCTCGTAGACCACCGTGTTGGTCAGCGCACTGGCGTTGCTGCGGGCATAGAGCACTGGTGATGCATCCAGCAAGCGTTCGAACAGCGATTCACGCAGCCGCAACACGGCGCGGTTGGTGGACCAGGCCAGGGCGTAGTTCGCCACAAAGCTGGCCAGACCCCGGATGAAGAACAGACCCAGCAACGCTGCGGGCACCAACCACAAGGGAAAGCCACCTTCACCGTTGAAGCCCTCGTCCAGCAAGGGCTTGAGCAGAGCCGGAATGAGCGGTTCCGTGGCCGCGCCGATGGCCGCGGCCGCCAGCGCGGCCCACACACCAGGCATGGAGCCCCTTGCGTAAGGGGCGATGCGCCGCAGGCGGTCGCGCCAGCGCAGGGAGGCCTGTGCGGCCGTGTTGGGGGAGGATGGAACGGATTCGGCCATGGAGGGCTTGATGGACAGGCCGGATTATCGCGACACCCCTTGCCTAAAATCGGGGGCTTATGGATGAAACCAACACCTTGACGAATTCGGCGCCGACGCGGCGCAGCCTGATGCAGTTGATGGCGGGCTCAACAGCCGCGTGGTTCTGGCCCTCGGCCGCCCAGGCGCAGTTCCGCGTGGAGATTGGCGGCGTGGGCGCGACGCAATTGCCCATCGCCGTGGCGCGTTTTCGCGGCGAGGACGGTGCCCCCCAGACCATCAGCGCCATCGTGATGAACGATCTCGAGCGCAGCGGGTTCTTCCGCCGCATCGAGGCACCTGCCGTGGTTGAGGAAACCGGCGTGCCGGCCATGGGCGATTGGCGCGGCCGCGGGGCCGATGCGCTGGTGGGAGGCTCGGTGACGCGCCTGGCCGATGGCCGCTATGACGTGCGCTACCGCCTGTGGGACGTCGTGAAGGCGGCCGACCAGGGCGGTGGTAGCGAGGCAGTGCAGGCCGCGGACCTGCGGCTGGTGGCCCACCGGATTGCCGACAACATCTTCGAGCGGCTCACGGGTGAGAAGGGCGTCTTCTCCACCCGCATCTGCTACGTCAGCCGCCAGGGGCGGGCCTATCAGCTTCGCATCGCCGACGCGGACGGCGAAGGCGCACAGGTGGCCCTCAACAGCACCGAGCCCATCATTTCGCCGGCCTGGGCACCTGACGGCAGGGAACTGGCCTACGTGTCCTTCGAATCACAGAAGGCCGTCGTGTGGGTGCAGAACGTGGCCACGGGCCAGCGGCGCGTGGTGGCCAATTTCCGTGGCAGCAACAGCGCGCCGGCCTGGTCGCCGGACGGTTCGCGCCTGGCCCTGACGCTGTCTCAGGAGGGTGGATCCCAGATCTACACCATTGGGCGGGATGGCAGCGGTGTTCGCCGTTTGACGCAGACCGCGGCCATCGACACGGAGCCCGTCTACACGCCCGACGGCCGCAGCCTGTATTTCGTCAGTGATCGCGGCGGCAGCCCGCAGATCTACCGGATGAGCGCTGATGGTGGCGCGGCCGAACGGGTGACCTTCAACAGCGCCCAAAGCCTCAGCCCGGCGATCAGCCCGGACGGCCGATTGCTGGCCTTCATCAGCCGACAGGGCGGTGCCTACCGCCTGGTGGTGCAGCCGCTGGATGGGAGTGGGCCGGCCACGGCCATCACCGATTCCAGCGACGACCAGAGCCCCAGCTTTGCACCCAATGGCCGCCTCATCGTCTACAGCACGCGTGCGGGCGCGAGGGAACTGCTGATGACGACCACGGTGGACGGTAAAATCAAGGCGCGTCTGGCCTCCTCCGGGGCCGACATCCGAGAGCCGGCCTGGGGGCCTTACGGTCGTTGAATCGCCGCAAGGTGGAACCGGTTTCCTTCTTTGAATTCCTGAGTTTGAACATGCGCATTTCTTCTGTTTCGCTGGCGCGCGCCGGCTTTGTGGCGGCTGCAGCAGCCGTGGTGTTGGGTGGCTGTGCGTCCAGCGTGACGCTCGAAGAGAACAAGGTTCCCGTGGAGGATCGTCGTGCCGGCGCGGGTGCGGCAGGTGCCGGTGCGGGTGCAAGCGGCGCGCAATCAGGCGTGTCGACGGTCAACCTGAACAACCGTCCGGCCACCACCGACAGCCTGGCCCGTGTCGTGTACTTCGACTTCGACAGCTTCGTGGTCCGCGACGATGCACGCCCGGTGATCGATGTGCATGCCAAGCGTCTGGCTGCCAATGGTTCGTTGAAGATGGTCGTGGAAGGCCACACTGACGAGCGCGGCAGCCGCGAATACAACCTGGCCCTGGGCCAAAAGCGCGCGGAAGCCGTGGTGAAGTCGCTGACCTTGCTGGGCGCACGCGCCAACCAGCTTGAGCCGCTGAGCTTCGGCATGGAGCGTCCGGCGGTCACCGGCTCGGACGAATCAGCATGGGCCAAGAACCGCCGCGCTGAACTCAAGGACCGCTGAAATGACGGTCGCCTGGTCTGAGGGCTCTTTGGTGCGCCGGGCGCGCGGGTCTGCTTCCGCGCTCCTGGTGGCCTGTGCCGCTGTGGCGGCCCTTGGCCAAGCGCCGGCCCAGGCATCCATCTTCGCGGACGACGACGCACGCAAGGCCATCGTCGAATTGCGCCAGCGCCTGACGCAGATGGACGTCCGTTCGCAGTCTCAGGCGGAAGAACTTCAGTCCCTGCGCAAGGCCCTGCTGGACCTGAACTCACAACTGGAGCAGCTCCGTGCCGAGTTGGCTTCCAGCCGCGGCGCGCAGGAGCAACTCACGCGCGAAATCTCGGAGCTTCAGCGCAAGCAGCGCGACCTGCTGGCGGCCACCGACGAACGCGTGCGCCGCCTGGAGCCCTTGAAGGTGACGGTCGACGGGCGCGAGATCACCGTGGAGCCCCAGGAGCGGCGCGCCTATGAAGATGCTGTGGCGCAGTTGCGCTCGGGCGACTTCAATGTGGCAGCCAACGCACTGTCGGCCTTTCTGCGCCGGTGGCCTGCAAGCGGCTATGCGGATTCCGCACAGTTCTGGTTGGGCAATGCCCTCTATGGAAAGCGCGACTACAAGGAGGCCATTGCGGCCTTCCGCGTGACGGCTGCATCGGCCGACCATCCGCGAGCGAGCGAGGCATTGCTGGCCATCGCCAACTGCCAGGTGGAGATGAAGGACAGCAAGGCGGCGCGCGCCACGCTCAATGACCTCATCAAGGCCCACCCGGGCTCCGAGGCAGCCAAGGCGGCGCGCGAGCGCCTCACCTCGCTGCGCTGAAGAACCTCTAGAGCGGAGCCGCAGACGGCCATGCAGGATGTGGATGTGGTGGCGCTGGGCCACCAGGTGCTCTGGGCCACGCTGGCCTTGTCCATCGTGTTCGGTGCCATCGCGCAGAAGACGCACTTCTGCACCATGGGTGCCGTGGGCGACATCGTCAACATCGGTGACTGGAGCCGCATGCGCATGTGGGCCCTGGCCATTGGTGTGGCCATGCTGGGCTTCAACGGCATGGTGGCGGCCGGGATGATCGATCCCACGCGTACCTTCTACACGCAGGCGCGGGTGCCTTGGCTGTCCCTGGCCCTGGGTGGGCTCATGTTCGGCGTGGGCATGGTGCTGGCGTCGGGGTGCGGCAGCAAGACGCTGGTGCGCATCGGCGGCGGCAACCTGAAGTCGCTCGTGGTCTTCGCGGTGATGGCCATTGCGGCCCTTGCGGCCATGCGTGGCATCTTCGGTGTGGCACGCGTGGAGTGGCTGGACAAGGTGGCCTTCACGCTCGAAGGCGGTCAGCACCTCAGTGCGATTCTGGCGCGCGCTGGTGGGTTGACGGCGGCGCAAGCCGCCTTGTGGGCCGGTCTGGTTCTGGGTGGAGGCCTGGTGGCCTGGGCGCTGCTGCGGCCTGAGGGACGGTCTGCCGACGTGCTGTTGGGTGGCCTGGGCATTGGCGCGGCCACTGCGGCCTTGTGGTGGGTCTCCGGCGTATTGGGTTTCGTCCCTGAGCATCCTGAAACCTTGGAAGCCGTGGTGCTGGCCACCAACTCCAAGGGCATGGAAAGTTTCACCTTTGTGGGGCCGGTGGGCTATGTGGTGGACTGGCTCACCTACTTCAGCGACAAGAGCAAGGTGTTGACGCTGGGCATCGTCACGGTTCCCGGTGTGATCATCGGTTCATGGCTGGCGGCGTGGCGCAGCGGGCATTTCCGCTGGGAATCCTTCCGCGGCACGGAAGACCTGGTGAATCATCTGGTGGGCGCCGTCCTGATGGGCGTGGGTGGCGTGACCGCCATGGGCTGCACCGTGGGGCAGGGCCTTTCCGGCGTGTCCACCCTGGCCATCGGCAGCTTCATTGCCCTGGCCTTCATCATGGTTGGTGCGCTACTGGGTCTGCGTTGGCAGACCTGGCGCATCGAGCGCATGGTGTGACCTCCGACCTCGACCAGGAACGCGCATTCGGAGGGTTGCGGCGCCTTTACGGTGCACGCGGCTACGAGCGCCTGCGGGCCGCCCGCGTGGCGGTGGTGGGCGTGGGCGGCGTGGGCTCCTGGGCCGTTGAAGCACTGGCCCGCTGTGGTGTGGCGCAATTGGTGCTGGTGGACCTGGACCATGTGTCCGAGTCCAACATCAACCGGCAGTTGCAGGCCACAAGCGCCAGTCTGGGGCAAGCAAAGGTACTGGCCTTGAAGGAGCGGATTGCGCTCATCCATCCCGTCTGCACGGTCCATGCGGTCGAGGAGTTCGTGGCGCCGGACAACTGGCCGGGCCTGCTTCCCACAACCGTGGACGCGGTGATCGACGCCTGCGACCAGGCCGCAGCCAAACGGGCGATGGCCACTTGGGCGCTGCACACGGGGGCCCGCCATGTGTGTGTGGGGGCCGCCGGTGGCAAGCAGCAGGCCACGCGCGTGGCGGTGGACGACTTGGCGGCCACGACGCATGACCCCTTGTTGGCCGGCATGCGCCAGCGTCTGCGCCGTGACGGTGTGGCGGCGCGGCAGGGCCGCATTGGTCTGCGGTGCGTGTATTCGGCTGAATCGGTGCAGGGTCCCGTGGCTGCCGGCGCTGATGCGGGCGCTGAAGCGGGTGATGCCTGCAATCCCATCAGCGGCGACTTGAGCTGCCACGGCTACGGGTCCAGCGTGGTCGTCACGGCCACCTTCGGAATGGCCGCCGCCGGAGAGTGCATCCGGCAGTTGCTTGAAAATTCAGGCTAGAATGGAAGGCTGTTCAGACGGCGGGTCGTTAGCTCAGTCGGTAGAGCAGCGGACTTTTAATCCGTTGGTCGCGTGTTCGAGTCACGCACGACCCACCAGCTTCTTCGCAAGGTGCCGCCTCGTGCGGTGTTTTCGGAAAAGCCGGCGCGATTGAACAAGCGCTCAGGTGCAAAGCCTGGGCAGCAAAAAATGGGGGCTCTTAGCTCAGTTGGTAGAGCAGCGGACTCTTAATCCGTTGGTCGAGTGTTCGAGTCACTCAGGGCCCACCAACCTCTCCTCATCTGTCCTCAAATCGGGTAGATGATGGAATTCGGGATCATCTCGCTGTCGTAGATGCACTCCCGCCGCTCGA
>JAIYCN010000154.1 GCA_027487995.1 Rubrivivax sp.
AACGAGGAGAGCAGGAGGGCGTCCCCACTGAGCGCCAGAGAGGCCGGATGCGCCGCGCCGCTGGCACCCCGCGGAACCGGCTCAGCCGCCAGCCGCGCCTCCGGGGACGTGGCCAAACCGGCGGACCAACGCGAAGCGACAGCCAGGATCACGATTGCGGCGGCCGCCACCGCTCCCGTCCACACCCAGCCAGGCCAGATCTGGCGCCGGACGGGAGCCGCAGCGGGCCGTGACCAATCCGCTCCGCGCAGGCCGTCGGCGCTTCCCAGCAGCCTCACCGCCTGCTGCATCCGGCAATATTCCAGGTAGGTCCGATGGCGCCCCGCATCGGCGCGGATCTCCCGTTCGAGGCGGTCCGCGTCGGCCGGCGTGATCTCGCGATCCAGATAAAGGTTCAGCAGTTCCAGGAACTCTCGCTCGCTCATGAAAAATCCTCCCCCAGCTGCTCGCGCAGCGCCTCCCGGGCCCGGGCAATGCGGCTCTTCACCGTGCCCACCGATATGCCGAGGATCTGCGCGATATCCTCGTACGCGAGGTTGCGCACATTTCGCAACACCAGCACCTCCCGGTGCTTGCTGGAGAGACGCTCCATTCCCACGGCGATCCGGCCGACAAACTCCTCGTTCACGGTCACATCGTCCGGCGCGGGCAACTCGGCCGGAATGACGTCCGCCAGCGTCAGGTCGTTGTCCCCGTTGATCGGCGCATCGAAGGACACCGAGAAATCCCGCTTCCGCCGCCACCAGTACCAGTAGCGATTTCGGGCCAGATTGGTCGCGATCTGGTAGAGCCACGTGGAGAACGAGGAATCACCCCGGAACTGGGCCAATCCGCGGTGTGCGCGGATGAAGGCGTCCTGAGTGACTTCCTCGGCATCCTCCCGGTTGCGCAACAGCTGGAGCACCATCGCGTAAATGCGGTCCCGATAGCGGGAGACGATCTCCCCGAAGGCGGCTTCGTCGCCACCCTTGAAACGGTCGACCAGCAGGCGGTCGAGGGCTACTTCCTGGGCTTTGGCGGTCATGCGTTCCGCGTCGCTCTGATTCGCCTGTTCGGAAAAAGTTCCCACGGGTCGCGGTAAATAGGAAAGTAAATCGGTCCGCCGGCGGCGCGTCAACCCGGCGAGGGAGGGGGCGAAAAGCCTTGCCACCCCCGGAACGGGGCCCGCAGGTTCCTCGGCCCCGGCTGCCGGGTCGATAGCTCAATGGTAGAGCAGCGTCCTTTTAAGTCGTTGGTTCTGGGTTCGAATCCCAGTCGACCCACCAGTCGCCCGCCCTTCCCCACCCTGCCATGAAACGCCTCGTCATCGTTGAAGACCAGACCGCCATCCGCGAGATGCTGGTGGAGATTCTGCGGCTGGAACCGGGCTACGAACTCGTGGGCCAGACTGGGGACGGCCAGTCCGCGGTCGACCTGTGTCTGGCCAAGGCGCCGGACATCTGCATCCTCGACGCGAAGGTCCCTGGCTTGAACGGGGTGGAAATCCTGCGCCGCACCAGCCGCCGCCTGCCGCAAATGCGGGTGCTGGTGTTCTCCGCCCACGAGAATCCCGTGCTGGTGCGCGAGATGCTCGAGGCGGGCGCCCACGGTTTCGTGGAAAAGACCGCCGGGCTCGCGGAGTTCCGGCGGGGACTCGACACGGTGGCGAATGGAGGAAACTACTTCGGCCCCGCCGTCGCCTCCCTGCTCCGGAACGTCGTGGCGAACCCTGCTTCCAGCAACGCGCCGGATTTCCTGACGGATCGGGAGCGTGAGATCCTCCAGCTCGTCGCCGAAAGCCACAGCACGAAAGAGATCGCCGCGAAGCTCGGCATCAGCGCCAAGACGGTCGACAACCACCGTACAAACCTGATGCGCAAGCTCGATCTCCACGACGTCGCCAGCCTCACGCGCTACGCCTTTGAGGTCGGCTTGATCGAGCCCCGGGTCACGGTCTGAGCAAAAGCCTTGCCCCCCTCCTCCGCCCTCGGTCATTACCGAACGCAGGCTCCCTCTTTTTCCATGAACCGCACGCTCTTCCGTTCCCTCTGCGTCGCCGCGGCCGCGGCGGCCTTCCTCTCCGGCTGCTCGAAACAGCCGATGCGCCCCAGCCCGGCCTCCACGGTCCTCGGACCGCAAGGAAGCGCCGCCCCGGTCGACGCCTCCTTCGGACAGGAAACCACCGGGCTGACTGACCGCGGCTCGGATTTCGACCCGAATGGGCACAATCGGACCGCGCTGCAGGCGCAGGCCGTGTTGTTCGACTTCGATAAGTCCGACGTGCGCGCCTCCGAACGGGAGAAGCTCAAGGCGGCGAAGGAGTATCTCGACAAGAATCCGACCCACCGCCTCTTGCTCGAGGGCCACTGCGACTGGCGCGGCACGGCCGAATACAACCTTGGCCTCGGCGATCGCCGCGCCAACGCGGTCCGCAAGTACCTCCAGTCGATCGGCGTCCCGGCCGCCCGACTCGAGACGCTCTCCAAGGGTAGCCTCGATGCCGCCAAGAATGGCGACGAGGCGGCGATGGCCCGTGACCGGCGCGTGGATCTGGTGGTCGTGAATCCTGCGGCTGCGGCCGGCGGCGTGGCGGGCAAGCCGCTCTGATCCGTTCTCCTTAACTTCCTCGGCGCGGACCTCGGGTCCGCGCCTTTTTTGTGTCTCGACGTCTGCCGTGGATCCCGTCGGCAGCTTCCCGGCGACGCGGCGGGCCGGCACCTGCCTCCCTTCGTTGCTGAACCCGGACCGGGCGCGGCGTTCGCCAGCAACAATGACTTGGACCAACGGGATCCGGGCCTAGCCGTCGTCCGTGCTCGCCTCATCCCTCTGGCCGGAGCAAGGCTCGGAACAAGATGCGTTTCCCCGCCCTCCGCCTCGTCCTCCTCGCCCTGGCCGTCGCGGCCCCGCTCAGCGGCCATCAGGCGCCTCCCGAGCCCGAGCGTCTGCTGCGGCGCATCGCCTTCGGCTCCTGCAATTCCCCCCTCGACTCAACGTCCGTCTGGGAATCGGTAAATCACCGCCGTCCGGACGCGTGGATCTGGCTCGGCGACACCGTGTACGCGGACTCTCCGGCACCGGAGGGATCCACCCCCGCGGCCCGCGCCCGGGTGGCACTCGACCGCCTGCCGCAGCTTTACGCCCGACAGCTGGCGCTGCCCGGGTACGCGCTCCTGCGGCAACGCGCCCGCATCTTGGGCACGTGGGACGACCACGATTTCGGAATGAATGATCTGGGCGCCGACTGGATCGGCCGCGAGGAAGCGCAACAGCACTTCCTGGACTTCTACGGGGAACCCGCTGACAGCCCGCGCCGTCGTCGACCGGGAGTGTACGCGGCCTACCGTTTCGGCCCGCCGGGGCGCGTCATCCAGGTGATCCTGCTCGACACCCGGTATTTCCGCTCGCCCCTGATCCGCGGGGAGAGCCGTGAGGCCGATTGGGTGGACGGACGGCGGGGACCGTATCTACCTTCCCGCGACCCCCAGGCCACCGTGCTCGGAGCGGAACAGTGGACCTGGCTCGAGGCGGTCCTGCGCGAGCCGGCGGACCTTCGGCTGCTGGTCAGCTCGATCCAGGTGATCCCTGACGACCATCGCTTCGAGAAGTGGGGCAACTTCCCCGGGGAGCGCCGGCGACTGCTCCGCTTGCTCGCGAACGTGGGCGAAGGCGGCGTGGTGATTTTGTCTGGAGATCGCCACGCGGGTGAACTCAGCCAGCTCGATCCCGCGCGGGAGCCGGAGGCAACGGAGCTGGATCCGCGCTACCCGCTGCTCGAGCTCACGAGCTCGGCCCTGACCCGTTCCACTCCCACTACTTTCGGAGGCCAGTTGGCCGCGACTGTCCCCAAGGCGATGACCTACCGCCACGAGCTGAATCGCCATCGGCTCGGCTCCCTGCTCCCGTACAATCACTTCGGCCTGATCTCGGTGGATTGGGAGGCGAAGGAAGGGCCGCTGCTCACGCTCGGGCT
>JAIYCN010000228.1 GCA_027487995.1 Rubrivivax sp.
CCACCCACCACATAGGCCTCGTAGCCCGCGTTCTGCAAGGTGGTGACGACGTTGATGGCACGTTCGTCCACCAGGGCGGGGTCGATGCCGTGCTGCTCCGGCGTCACTTCCACTCGCTTGCCCAGCGGAACGCCTGGTGCGGATGGGGCGTCGGCCTTGCCGAGCAGCCGGTTGATGAATCGTTTGATCATGTGAAGAGCCGCAGTATCGGCCAGCCTCGTTGTTGTGCGATGTCGGCCAGGGACGGCGCGGGGTTGGTGGCCACCGGATGCGTGGCCCATTCCAGCAACGGCAGGTCGTTGATCGAATCGCTGTAGACCGTGATGGTGTCAAAGGCCTCCCGGCCCTGGGTGTGGCCCTGGTCCTGAAGCCATTGGGTGACGCGTTGGATCTTGCCCTCGCGGAAGGTCGGCGTGCCGCGAATGGCGCCGGTGGCCTGGCCGTGCCCGTTGCGCTCGAGCTGCAGCGCGATCAGATGGTCCACGCCGAAGGCACGGGCAATGGGTTCTGTGACGAACTCGTTGGTGGCCGTGACGATGGCCACGAGGTCGCCGGCCTCCTGGTGACGCCGAACGAGGTTGTGGGCGGCAGGCTTGAGCGCCGGACGCATCATTTCCGCCATGAAGCGCTCCCGCAGCGCCAAGGCCTCATGGACCGGCCGGTGTCGCCAACCGCTGGTGGCAAAGGCCACGTAGGCCGGCAGGTCCAGGCAACCCGCCTGGTAGTCGGCATAGAAGGCGTCATTGCGACGCTTGAATTCCTGAGGGTCGACCCAGGCATTGCGGACGAGGAATTCGCCGAAGGCGTGGTCGCTGTCGGTCTCGATGAGGGTGCCGTCGAGATCGAAAAGGGTGAGGTTCATGGGGGAGACTGTTCTTCGTCCAGCATCTGCCGCAGCAGCGGAACCGTGAGTGGGCGCTGCCACTGCAGGGCATACCGATCCAGGCGGTCCAGCAGGCCCGTCAGGCTCTTGAGGTCGCGGGCCAAGCGCTTGAGCGCGTAGTCCAACACCTCGTCGCCCAGGCGCAAGCCGCGGCGCTGCGCCTCGTCATGCAGGGCCTGGCGCAGGGTGGATTCTCCCAGAGGCCACAGGGACAGCACCAAACCCCAGCCAAGACGGGTTCGGATGTCCTCCCGGATCGGCAGGTCCACGGGGGGCATGCGCCCGGCCGCCACAACGCAACCGCCTTGCGCACTGACGCGGACAAAGGCGCTGAAGGCCGCCTGCTGCTCCGCGGCCGACCAGGCTTCGGCCTGGTCCATGAGGAGCCACTGGACATCCAGCAGATCGGTCACAGTGGCATTGGGCCCTTCGGCCATGCCGGCTTGCGCATGCGGCCACTCAGCGCCAGGCTCCAGCCACAGCACGCGCTCACCCCGGCGTTGGGCACGGGCCTGCAGGGACTTGAGCAGATGGGTCTTGCCGCATCCACTGGGCCCCCAGAGGTAAACCGGCGCACAACCCGGCTGCAGGGCCGCAAGTTCGGCCAGGACAGTCTCATTGCCCAGCCCGATGAAGGTGTCGAAATCTGGCGCGGGGCTGAGCCCGATGTCCAAAGCGAGTTGCCGCAAGGCTCAACCCCGGTACAGGCTGCTGTCCAGATACATGGCTTGCAAGCGGCGCAACAGCACCAGCAGCACCGCGCTGGCCGGCAATGCCACCAACACGCCCACAAAGCCCAGCAATTGACCGAAGGCAAGCAACGCGAAGATGACGGCCAGCGGGCTCAAACCAATGCGTTCACCCACCCAGCGCGGTGTGAGCACGAAGCTCTCCAGCAACTGCCCCACACCATACACAGCCAATACCATGCCGGCCCCGGCCACCGGGCCGAACTGCAGGACGCCGGCCAGAAGGGCCATGACCATGCCCACACCAAAGCCCAAATAAGGCACGAAGATGGCCAAGCCGGTGAAGAGACCCACGGGCACGGCAAGATCGAAGCCCAGAATGAGCAAGGCCAGCGTGTAGTAGGCGGCCAGGGCCAGCATCACCAGGACCTGACCGCGCATGTAGTGGCTCAGCAGGTCATCGCACTCGCGAGCGAAGCTGAAGACGGTTTCGCGCAGGCGCGGTGGCACCAGGGAGGACACCCAGGACATGAGGCGCTCGGCGTCCACCAACATGTAATACAACGCCACCGGCACCAGGACGACATAACCGACGACCGCCAGGGCGACACTGCCGCCAATGCGCAGTGAGCTGAGCGCCGCAGCCAGCAATTCATCTGCGTTGCCACCGAAGACCTTGAGCATCAGCGCCTTGATGGCCGCCACGTCCAGGGTGAACTCGATGCCCCAGCGCGAAAGCAGGGGGGCGAGTTGCTCGTTGAAGCGGATGGCCAGGCGCGGCACCTGTTCCCTCAACAGTGGCAGTTCGTGAAGCAGCACAGGCACCAACAGCAGCAATAGGCCCAGCACCGCCAGCAAGGCCACCGTTTCGACCAGCAGAACGGCCAAGAGGCGCGGCACGCCGCGCGAGCGCAGGCTACGAACCGGCGCGTGCAGGATGTAGGCCAACACGGCGGCTACGACGAAGGGCGCCAGGACCGGAGCCAACAGCCACAGCACGCCCAGCACCGCCAGGG
>JAIYCN010000157.1 GCA_027487995.1 Rubrivivax sp.
AGAAGATCGAGGAGCTTATCGCTCGGCTGGCGCAGAAGGCCCGCGCCTCGGGCATGCACCTCATCCTGGCCACGCAGCGGCCCAGCGTCGACGTGATCACCGGCCTCATCAAGGCCAACATTCCCACGCGCCTGTCCTTCCAGGTCAGCAGCAAGATCGACAGCCGCACCATCCTGGACCAGATGGGCGCCGAGGCCCTGCTGGGCATGGGCGACATGCTCTACATGGCCAGCGGCACCGGCCTGCCGGTGCGGGTGCACGGCGCCTTCGTCAGTGATGACGAAGTGCACCGAGTGGTCGAGTTCCTCAAGACGCAAGGAGAGCCCAACTACATCGAGGGCATCCTGGAAGGCGGCACGCTGGAAGGCGAGGGCGGCGAGATGGGTGCGGGTGGTGCGGGCGGTGCTGATGCCGAAAGCGACCCCATGTACGACCAGGCCGTGGCGGTGGTGCTGCAGAACAAGCGCGCCTCCATCTCCCTCGTGCAGCGCCACCTGCGCATCGGCTACAACCGCGCCGCGCGCCTCTTGGAACAAATGGAAAAGTCAGGGCTGGTCTCCGCCATGTCCACGAACGGCAACCGCGACATCATCGTGCCGCGGCGGGAGGAGTGAACGTGCAGGCCTTGATTCGAATGGCGGCGCGACTGCGCGGCGCTGCGGTGGCTTCGAGTGCGGCCTTCGTGGTCCTGCTGGCCATCGCACCCACCGCGCAAGCCGACGCCCTGGCGTCGCTCAACAACTTCGTGCGCGACGCGCGCACCGGGAGCGCCGAATTCACCCAAACCGTCATCAGTCCCGATGGCGCCAAGCGGCGCACCTCCAGCGGCACCTTCGAGTTCTCGCGTCCCAACCGCTTTCGCTTCAGCTACACCAAGCCCTTTGAACAACTCATCGTGGCCGACGGGCAGCGCCTGTGGATCCACGACCCCGACCTGAACCAGGTGGTCTCGCGCAAGCAGAGTGCTGCACTGGCGGCCACGCCCGCAGCCTTGCTCGCGGGTTCCCAGCTCGAGCGTGATTTCAAGCTTGAAGCCGAGCCCGTGCGCGACGGACTGGAGTGGGTCAAGGCCACGCCGCGTCAATCAGAAGGCGGCTTTGACAGCCTGCGCATCGGCTTTCGCAACGGTGAACTGGCCAGCGTGGAAATCCTGGACAGCCTGGGCCAGAAGTCGGTGCTGCAGTTCCGCGCGGTCAAGCTCAACGTGCCACTGCCCGTGGACCGCATGGTCTTCACCGTGCCCAAGGGCGCCGACGTGATCCAGCAGTGAGCGATCTCTTCGAGGACGAGGCCACACCGGGTGACGGGGCCACCACCCCATCGCCCGACGCACCCTTGGCCGAACGCCTGCGCCCCCAACGGCTGCAGGACATGGTGGGCCAGCAGCACCTCATTGGCCCCGGCCGCCCACTGCGCTTGGCCTTTGATGCGGGGCGTCTGCACTCCTTCATCCTTTGGGGCCCACCCGGCGTGGGCAAGACCACCCTGGGCCGCCTGGCCGCGCAGGTCAGCAACAGCCAGTTCCTTGTCATCTCCGCCGTGAGTGCCGGCATCAAGGACATCCGCGCTGTGATTGACGCCGCACAGTCGCTTCGGCAGCGCGCGCAGCGCGGCACGGTGGTCTTCATCGACGAAATCCACGCCTTCAGCAAGCCGCAGCAGGATGCGCTGCTGCCCCACGTGGAATCGGGCCTCATCACGCTGATTGGTGGCACCACTGAACATCCCGGCCTGCAGGTCACCAACGCGCTGTTGTCGCGCTCGCAGGTGTATGCGCTGGAACCTCTGTCGCGAGAGGACTTTGCCGAGTTGGCCCGCCGTGCGCTGCAGGCGCTGAACCTTCCCGGCTTCGAACTGGATGAAGCCGCTCAGGCCCTGCTCGTGGCGTATGCCGATGGTGATGGCCGGCGCTTTCTCAACCTCATCGAGCAGGTGTCCACCGCCGCGCAGGCTGCGGGTGTGCAACAGGTGGATGAAGCCTTCATCCGCGCCAGCACCAGCCCTTCGCTGCGCCGCGCTGATGGCGCGGGCGACCACTACTACGAGCAGATCAGCGCCTTCCACAAGAGCGTGCGCAGTTCGCAGCCCGACGCCGCGCTTTACTGGATGGCCCGCCTCATCGATGGCGGCGTGGACCCGCGGCAGGTGACGCGCCGCATGATCGCCATCGCCAGCGAGGACATCGGCAACGCCGACCCGCGGGCTCTCCAGTTGGCCCTGAACGCGGCGGACGCCGTGGACCGCCTGGGCCTGCCCGAAGGCGAATTGGCCATGGCCCAGGCCGCCGTGTTTCTCTCATTGGCGGCCAAGTCCAACGCGTCCTATCTCGCATGGAAACAGGCCAAGGCCTTCGTGCGCGAAACCGGGACCTTGCCCGTGCCCCTGCATCTGCGCAATGCGCCAAGCCAGCTGCAAAAGCAGATGGGCTACGGCCAGGATTACCGCTACGCGCATGACGAGCCACACGCCTACCCGGCCGGCATGAGTTGCCTTCCCGACGGCGTGGCCACACCCGGCTGGTACCAGCCCACCGACCGCGGACTTGAAGCCCAACTGCGCGAGAAGCTGCAGTGGTTGCGGAGCTTGGACAAGCTCTAAATGGGGTCAGAGTCAATTTATTAGCGAACAC
>JAIYCN010000071.1 GCA_027487995.1 Rubrivivax sp.
CGAATGCGCAGCGAAGCGTTCCAGCTTGCTCTGCTCGTAGGTGCGGATCATCACGATGTCCACCATGCGGCTGATCACGCGGGCGCTGTCCTCGATCGGCTCGGCGCGCCCCAACTGGCTGTCGCCCGTGGTCAGGTGCACCACCGATCCACCCATCTGGTACATGCCCGCTTCAAAGCTCACGCGGGTGCGGGTACTGGCCTTCTCGAAGATCATGGCCAGCGTGCGGTCCACCAGTGGCGTGTACTTCTCGTAGTTCTTGAAGCGCTTCTTGATGATGGCCGTGCGCTCGAACAGGTACGCGTACTCTTCTGCCCGAAGGTCCTTGAACTGCAGATAGTGGCGCATCAGCGCGGCACCGGGCTTCATGCAGCGGCCTTTTCGTTTTCCGTCAAAAAGGCCCGCACCAGCGGCACCAGACGCGCCACCACCTCACGCGCTTCCTCATGCGTCATGATCAGCGGCGGCACTAGGCGGATCACGGTGTCGGCCGTGACGCTGATCAGCAGCCCAGCCTCGCAGGCCTGCCCCAGCAGCGCGCCACAGGGACGGTCCAGCTCCACGCCCAGCATCAGGCCCTGGCCTCGAATATCCTTCACGCCGGCCAGCGAACCCAACTCCCGCTCCAGGTCTGCCTTCATCTGGGCACCCACGGATTCGGCATGCGCCAACAAGCCGTCTTCAGCCATGATGCGCAGCGTCTCCACGCCCGCGCGCATGGCCAGCGGATTGCCGCCGAAGGTGGTGCCGTGGTTGCCGGGTTGCAGCACGCCAGCCGCGCGCGGCCCACACACCACGGCGCCAATCGGCACGCCCGAGCCCAGGCCCTTGGCCAGCGGCATCACGTCGGGCACGACGCCGGCCCACTGGTGCGCAAACCACTTGCCAGTGCGACCAATGCCGCACTGCACCTCATCGAGCATCAGCAGCTTGTCGTGGCGGTCGCACAGCTCGCGCAGCCCCTGCAGGAACTCGATGCGCGCCGGGTTCACCCCGCCTTCACCTTGAATGGTTTCCAGGAAGATGGCCGTAATGCGGGGATGATCCACCAGGGCCTTTTCAACGGCGGCCAGGTCGTTGAGCGGCACACGTACGAAGCCGCCGACCAAGGGCCCGAAGCCGGCATGGATCTTGGGGTTGGCCGTGGCCGAGAGCGTGGCCAGGGAGCGGCCATGGAAGGCGCGCTCGAACACCATGATCTCGGGCTCGGTGTTGCCGCGGTCATGTCCAAACTTGCGGGCGATCTTCAGCGCGGCCTCGTTGGCTTCCAGCCCCGAGTTGCAGAAGAAGGCGTTGGTCATGCCGGAGAGTTCACACAGCCGCCCAGCCAGTTCCTCCTGCAGCGGAATGTGCACATAGTTGGACGTGTGGATGAGCTTGGCCACCTGGTCCTGCAGCGCGGCCACCAGGCGCGGATGCGCGTGGCCCAATGTGTTCACCGCAATGCCACCCAGGGCGTCGAGGTACTCGCGGCCCTCGGTGTCCCAGGCGCGGCAGCCGCGGCCGTGCGTCAGCGCAATCGGCAGACGACCATAGGTCTTCATCACATGGGGCTGGTTCGTGGGCGCGGTGTGCGACATGAAAACTCCCGGAAATCGTTGAAGATTCTAGTGTTGACCCACTTGGGGCTTGTTGACGAGGGCTTGTAACTGCTGCGCTGCAACACGCCAAGGCACAATGGCAGGATGGCGCGTCAGTACTACATCATCGGGCTCACTGCAGATGGTCGTCCCTTTCGGCCCAGTGACTGGTCCGAGCGCTTGGCCGGCGCCATGTCCTCGTTCCGGCCGTGTGGCTCGGTTGGGGGCGCGGCGGCCCACATCGGCTATTCCCCCTACTGCCAACCCCGCACCTGCGACGGCGCGAAGGCGGTGCTCGTGGACGAGGCCCTGCGGGAAATCGAACCCATGGCCTGGGACTTCGTCATGAACTTCGCCCGCGACAACGGTTTACAGGTGCGAGAGGCCTGACGTCTCCGAAAACGACAAGGCCCGCATCAGCGGGCCTCGTGCAGCAAGCGGTTGAGCGCTTGGGAATCAGGCGGCGGCCATCGCCTTGACCTTGGCGGACAGTCGGCTCTTGTGACGCGCCGCCTTGTTCTTGTGGAACATGCCCTTGTCGGCCACGGAATCGATGACGCTCTGAGCCAGCTTGAACAGGTCGGCGGCCTTGGACTTGTCACCGGCCACCACGGCCTTCTGCACGTTCTTGATCACGGTGCGGAACTTCGAGCGCAGGGCGGTGTTGGCCGCATTGAGCTTGACGTCCTGGCGGGCGCGCTTGCGACCCGAGGCGATACGAACGGTTTTCTTGGCTTTGGAGGAGGTGGCCATGAGTGTTTAGTCAGAATCCGGAAAACCTTGGAGTATAGCGCAAATCGGCGATAGGAAGTGGCTTCCTATAATCTCGACCGTCAATGAACCTGCTCAAGGCCGCCTCCACCGTCTCCTTGCTGACCCTGGCCTCGCGGGTGACGGGCTTGGCTCGGGAGTGGATCGTAGCCTCCCAATTCGGCGCCAGCGCCTGGACCGACGCGTTCAACGTCGCCTTTCGAATCCCCAACCTGCTGCGCCGGCTGTTCGCCGAAGGCGCATTCTCCCAAGCCTTCGTGCCCATCCTGGGCGAAATCAAGGAGCGCGACGGCCACGAAGCCACGCAGGCGCTGGTCAATGCAGTGGCCACCGTGCTGTTGGCCGCACTGCTGCTGACGTGCGTGATTGGGGTCGCCGGTGCACCCGTGCTGGTGTGGCTCATGGCCTCGGGCCTGCAGGAGCTTGAAGCCGCGGTGTTGATGACCCGCCTGATGTTCCCCTACATCGGCTTCATGGCCCTGGTGGCCCTGGCTGCGGGTGTGCTCAACACCTACCGCCACTTCGTGGCGCCGGCTGCCACGCCGGTCCTGCTGAACCTCTGTGTCATCGGGGCAGCCCTGCTGGGCGCAGATCAAATGCCCCGCTGGGGCCTGCACCCCGTGTATGCCCTGTGTGCCGGTGTGATGGTGGGCGGCATCCTCCAGTTGGCCCTGCAATGGCCCGCCTTGCGGGGCGTCGGGGTGGTGCCGCGGGTGGCCCTCGGGCCTGCCGGGCTGCGTGCGGCGTGGCGCCATCCCGGCGTCACCCGCGTGCTCAAGCAGATGGCCCCGGCCATCCTGGGCGTGTCGGTGGCGCAACTCTCCTTGCTCATCAACACCCTCATCGCTTCCTACCAGGGGCCCGGAGCCATCAGTTGGCTCACCTACGCCGACCGCCTTATGGAGTTCCCCACTGCGCTGTTGGGCGTGGCTTTGGGGGTGGTGCTCTTGCCGCAGTTGTCGGCTGCTCAGGCCCAAGGACAGCAGGAGCGCTACGCAGAGCTTCTGGACTGGGGCCTGCGTTTGGTCGCCCTGCTGGCCCTTCCGTGCGCCGTGGCCTTGTTGGTCTTCGCGCAACCGCTGGTGGCCGTGCTGTTCCACTACGGCGCCTTCACCGCGCAGGACGTCCTGAAGACACAGGGCGCCTTGATGGGTTACGGTGTGGGCCTCCTGGGACTGATCGCCATCAAGATCCTGGCCCCAGGCTTCTATGCGCGGCAGGACATCCGAACGCCTGTGCGCATCGCCATCGTCGTGCTGATCCTGACCCAGGTTCTCAACGCAGTGTTCGTTCCGGCCTTGGGTGTTGCGGGCTTGTCACTTTCCATCGGCGTGGCGGCGTTGGTCAACGCGGGGTGGCTGCTCCTGGGTCTGCGGCGTTGCGGCGCCTGGGCGCCTTCATCGGGCTGGCTGGCCTTCGGGGCGAAGATCCTGGTGGCCTGCACCGTGCTGGCTGCGGTTCTGTGGGCCGGCGCGCAGCAAATCGACTGGATCGGACTGCAGGCCCAGCCATGGTGGCGGGTGGCTTATTTGACCGGCGTGGTGACCGGGGCCGGCGCCCTGTATCTGGCTTCCTTGTGGCTGATGGGTGTGCGGCTGTCGGCCTTCAAGCGCACCTCGATCTGACGTGCGTGCCGCCCCGCTGCGCCGCTTAAACTGCAAAGGACATGTCCAGCACGCCTCCTGACGCCGCCACGCCGCAACTCGAGTACTTCCGCACCCTCGTGGCCGAAGACGCGCACTTCATCCTCCTGGAGGCCGCCGCGGCCGTGGCGCAGGACGATCAGCCCGACCTCGACGCGATGGCGGTGGTGGCCGGCATCGAAGACCTCGGCGTGAAGCTCAGCCGGCGTCTGGCGTCCGACGCAGCCGCTCAACAGCGCCTTCGCCTGTTGAACCACTACTTCTTCAGGGAACTGGGCTTTGCGGGCAACGTCAACGATTACTACGCCCCCCACAACAGCCACCTGCATCGCGTGCTGGAGAGCCGCCGCGGCATCCCCATCACCCTGGCGCTCATCTACATGGAGATTGCGCGCCACATCGGCTTGAAGGTCAACGGCATCTCCTTCCCCGGACACTACCTGGTGAAGTGCAGTCTCCCGCAAGGCGAGGTGATCATCGACCCCATGGAGGGGCGCTCCCTGTCCCGTGATGAACTGGACGAGCGGCTGCACCCATACAAGCAAGCGCGCGGCCTGGTGGGCGACTATGAAATTCCACTGGGGCTCTTTCTGCAGGCCGCGACGCCTCGGGAAACGTTGGCGCGGTTGCTGCGCAACCTCAAGGAAATCCACCGAGCCGAAGAAGACTGGCCAAGCCTGAAGCAGGTGATGAACCGTCTGGTGATGGTGTTGCCCGAAGATTGGACCGAGAGACGCGACCTCGGCCTGGTGTGCGCGGAGCTCGAGCAATGGTCGCAGGCTGCCGCCGAACTCCAGATGTACCTGGACCACGAACCCAAGGCCGATGATGCCGCCGCCCTGCAG
>JAIYCN010000153.1 GCA_027487995.1 Rubrivivax sp.
GGCGTGGAGAGCATCTCATGCGTGCAGCAGGAGATGAACCTGCACATGCTGCGCGACCCGGCCCTGCAAAAGAAGAAGCCCGAGATCTACTGGAGCATGCTGCAGACCGCCGAGCAGGTGGCCAAGCGCTATGGCATCGCCCGTGACGCCATGGCCGAGTACGGTGCGGGCAGTCAGCAAAAGGCCTGTGCCGCCCAGGCGGCGGGCAAGTTCGACGACGAGATTGCGCCCATCACCGTGATTGCAGGCGTGGCCGACCCCGTGCGTGGCATGACCACCAAGGAAGTGACGGTCAGCAAGGACGAGGGGACCCGCGAAGGCACCACCAAGGAAGGCATCAGCGGCATTCGCCCGGCGCTTCCAGGTGGTGTCATTTCCGCCGGCAACGCCAGCCAGTTCTCGGACGGCGCCGGTGCCTGCGCGGTGGTCAGCGAGTCCTATGCGCAGCGCCACAACCTCAAGCCGCTGGGGCGGTTCCTGGGCTTTGCGGTGGCCGGCTGTGAGCCTGATGAGATGGGCATCGGCCCTGTGTTTGCCGTGCCCAAGGTGCTCCAGCGCCTGGGGCTGACGGTGGCCGACATCGACCTGTGGGAACTCAACGAAGCCTTCGCGGTGCAGGTGCTGTATTGCCGCGACAAGCTGGGCATACCGGCTGATCGACTGAATGTCAATGGAGGCGCCATCGCCCTTGGCCATCCCTATGGTGTTTCGGGCCAGCGCTTGACAGGGCACGCCCTGATCGAGGGCAAGCGCCGCGGCGCCAAGCGCGTGTGCGTCACCATGTGCATCGGTGGCGGCATGGGTGCGGCCGGCGTGTTCGAAGTGCTCTGATGCGCTGCGCTGAAGCCTGATGCGCGCCCTCGTCGATTTCCTGCTGCACGACTGGTTGGCGGTTGAACGCCTCGCGCAGCGCGATCGTTTTGCGGACCACAGCCGCGAAACGTTTTCGCAGGTGCTGGACACCTGCGAGCGCATCGCCCGAGAGAAGTACGCGCCCTTCAATCGCTTGGTGGACAGCGAGGAGCCACGCTTCGACGGTGAGCGGGTGATCCTGCCGCAGGCCACCAAAGAGGCCTGGGACGCCTACGCCGCCTCGGGCATGTTGAGTGCGGCGCAGGACTATGCAATTGGCGGCATGCAACTCCCGTACACGGTGGAATCCGCGGCCAATGCGTTCTTTGCCAAGGCCTCGGTGAGCATCGGTGCGGGCATGCTCTCAGTTGGCAATGCCAATCTTCTGATGGCCCACGGCACACCGCTGCAGCAGGCGGTGTTCGCCCTCAATGAATTCAACGGCCGATTCTCCGGCACCATGTGTTTGTCCGAGCCGCAGGCCGGATCGAGCCTTTCGGATGTGGCCACCCGCGCACTGCCCGACGGTCCTGATCACGCAAGTGACCTGTTGGGCCCGCGCTACCGGCTGCGCGGCAACAAGATGTGGATCTCGGCCGGCGAGCACGACCTCACTCAGAACATCATCCACCTCGTGCTGGCCAAGATCCCTGGGCCAGATGGCCAGTTGGTGCCGGGTGTGAAGGGCATCTCCTTGTTCATCGTGCCCAAGAAGCTGGTGGACGAAAAAGGCCAACTCACCGGTGAACGCAATGACGTTTCGTTGGCTGGCCTGAACCACAAGTGTGGCTGGCGCGGCACCACCAACACCTTGTTGAATTTCGGGGAAGGGCGCTTTCCGGTTCGTGCGGGGCAGGGTGGTGGTCTGGACGGGAAGGGGGCCGGTGCCATCGGCTACCTGGTGGGCCAACCCGGCGATGGTCTGCGGTGCATGTTCCACATGATGAACGAGGCCCGCATCGGCGTCGGCATGGCCGCGGCCATGTTGGGCATGGCGGGTTATGAAGCCTCACTGGCCTATGCGCGCCAGCGGCCCCAAGGCCGTCCCATGGGGCCGTCTGGCAAGAATTCCGCGCAGCCGCAGGTGCCGATCATCGAGCATGCCGATGTAAAGCGGATGCTCCTGGCCCAAAAGTCGATCTGTGAAGGTGCCCTGGCCCTGGAGCTGTACTGCGCGCGGTTGGTGGATGAGCTTCACACCGGCACCGAAGAGGCGCGGGAGGAAGCCCGTCTGCTGCTGGAAGTGCTCACGCCGATTGCCAAGAGCTGGCCCAGCGAATGGTGCCTAGAGGCCAACAGCCTGGCCATTCAGGTGCACGGCGGCTATGGCTACACGCGCGACTTTCCGGTGGAGCAGTACTGGCGCGACAACCGCCTGAACATGATCCATGAGGGCACCCACGGCATCCAAGCCCTGGACCTCCTCGGCCGCAAGGTGGTGATGGAAGGCGGCGCAGGGCTCAAGTTGTTGGCGCTGCGCGTCAACGACACCATCGAACGCGCAGGACACGCGCCGGGCCTGGCCCCCTACGCGAATCAATTGGCCGCAGCGCTTCAACAATTGGGCTCCGCCACCAAGTCGGCCTGGGCCACGGGGGTGCCCGAAGAGGCTCTGGCCAACGCCACGCCCTACCTGCAGGCCTTTGGCCATGTGGTGCTTGCTTGGCTGTGGCTGGACGTGGCCCTGCGCGCAGCCGGGGATACGGCCCAACACCAGGGCTTGAGAGCGGCCCAGCGCTACTTCTTTGAATACGAGCTGCCCCGGATTGGCGCCTGGCTTAAGGTGGTGGCCGAGCGCAACGACACCTGCCGGACCATGCAGGACGGTTGGTTCTGAGGCCACCATACGCCGCCCATTACGCAACCCACCACGGAATCAATCCATGAGCACGCCCATCTCCCAACTGTTTGATCTCACCGGCCAGATTGCACTGGTCACGGGCGGCTCGCGCGGCTTGGGCCTG
Source organism: Rubrivivax sp. (assembly GCA_027487995.1). GTDB lineage: Bacteria > Pseudomonadota > Gammaproteobacteria > Burkholderiales > Burkholderiaceae_C > RFTU01. Next base: position 2,817 of record JAIYCN010000153.1, read on the forward strand.
CAGATTGCCGAAGCGCTGGGTGAGGCCGGCGCCAAGGTGATGCTGACCTCACGCAAGGCCGCAGACCTCGAGGAAGCCGCCGCCGATCTGGCCGCCAAGGGCATTGACGCCCGTTGGGTGGCCGGTGACGCCAGCGACCCCGAGCAGGTGCAGCGGATCGTCGCGGAAACCGTGCAGCGGCTTGGGCCCATTGACATCCTGGTCAACAACGCCGGCGCCACCTGGGGGGCGCCGGCCGAGGACTACCCGCTGGACGCTTGGGACAAGGTCATGAATCTCAATGTCCGCAGCGTCTTCCTGTTTTCCCAGGCGGTGGGCAAGGCCTGCATGATCCCGCGGCGCAAGGGCCGCATCGTCAATGTGGCCTCCATTGCCGGCCTCGCGGGCTCCATGCACGTGAAATTCATCGCCTACGGCACCAGCAAGGGCGCCGTGGTCAACCTCACCCGTACCCTGGCGGCGGAGTGGGGCGCCCATGGCATCACCGTGAATGCCCTGGCACCTGGTTTCTTCCCCAGCAAGATGACCAAGGGCACCCTGGAGCATTTCGGTGTGGACACGCTGGCTGCGGCCGCGCCCCTCAAGCGCATCGGCGATGACGACGACCTCAAGGGGGCGGCGCTGCTGTTTGCCAGCGCTGCGGGCAAGCACATCACTGGCCAGATTCTGGCGGTGGACGGCGGCGTTTCGTCAGTCAACGGCGGTTGAGGGTCGAGAATCCCGCGATGACCAAACCCACCCAGGTTCCGTTCGCCGACCACATTGGTTTGAGTCTTGTCCGCATGGAGGCCGGCGAGGCCGAACTGACGGTGCAGATGAAGCCCGAGCTGCTCAATACGTGGCAGGTGGCGCATGGCGGTGTGACCATGACGCTGCTGGACGTCACCATGGCGCACGCGGCGCGCAGCCTGAACATGAAGGGCGAGGACAAGGGTCCCGGCGTGGTGACGGTAGAGATGAAGACCACCTTCATGCGCCCGGGCGAGGGAGACCTGCGCTGCCATGCTCGCGTGTTGCACCGAAGCAGCACCATGGCCTATACCGAGGGCTCGGTTTACACCGAGTCGGGCCTGCTGTGTGCCCACGCCACCGGCACCTTCAAATATCTCCGTGCGCTGCCCGCTGCCGGCGGGTTGCGCGTACTTCCCCGAAAGGACGGTTCCGAATGAGCCTGATGAACACCCAGATCCACCTCGTCTCCCGCCCACAGGGCGAGCCCAGCACGTCGAACTTCGCGCGGGTGGATGTGCCCGTGCCCGAATTGCAGGACGGGCAGGTGTTGGTGCGCCACCACTTTCTGAGCCTCGACCCCTACATGCGCGGTCGAATGAACGACTTCAAGAGCTACGCCGAACCGCAGCCGCTGAACACCACCATGATCGGCGGCACCGTTGGCGTGGTGGAAGCCTCGCGCCATCCGCAGTTCCAAGTGGGGGACCCGGTGGTGGGCATGGGCGGTTGGCAGCGCTTCTCTGTGGTGGACGCCGCCCAGCCGGGCCTGCTGCGCAAGGTGGACCCGCGCCTGCCGCTGTCAGCCTACCTGGGCGCGGTGGGCATGCCGGGCGTGACCGCCTGGTACGGCTTGACGCAGATCATGCAGCCCCAGGAGGGCCAGACCATCACCGTGAGCGCAGCCAGTGGCGCCGTGGGCGGTGCGGTGGGCCAGTTGGCCAAGGTGCGCGGCTGCCGTGTGGTGGGCATCGCCGGCGGACCCGACAAGTGCGCCTATGTTCGCGATGAACTGGGCTTCGACGAGTGCATCGACTACAAGGCCCATCCGGACCTCAAGTCCTTGAGCACCGCGCTCAAGGCGGCCTGCCCCAAGGGTATCGACGCGCACTTCGAGAACGTGGGCGGTCTCATGCTCGACGCCGTCATGCTGCGTGCAAACGCCTTCTCGCGCGTGGCCGTGTGCGGGATGATCGCCGGCTACAACGGCGAACCCTTGCCCATGGCCAATCCCTCGCTCATTCTGGTGAATCGGATGCGGGTCGAAGGCTTCATCGTCAGCGAACACATGCAGTTGTGGCCGCAAGCCCTCAAGGAGCTGGGAGGATTGGTGGCCGAAGGTCGCCTCAAGTACCGCGAGACGGTTGCCGAGGGCCTGGATCATGCACCCGAGGCCTTCATGGGCTTGCTCAAGGGACGCAACTTTGGAAAGCAACTGGTGCGCATCACCTGATGAGTCTGCACTGGACCTTCGCGCGGCTTGAGCAACTCGCGCCACTGGATGTGTACGACATGCTGGCGCTGCGCAGCGAAGTCTTCGTGGTGGAGCAGACCTGCATCTTCCAGGACCCTGATGGGGTGGACAAGCAAGCGCACCACCTGTTGGGCCGTGATGGACATGGCGCTCTTCAAGCGGTTCTGCGCATCGTCGACCCCGGGGTCAAGTACGCCGAGCCGTCGATCGGTCGGGTCATCTCGGCGCCGGCTCAGCGCCGGTCCGGTCTCGGCCGGGCCTTGATGCGTGAGGGCATACGGCAATGCCGCGCCTTGTGGCCAGGCCAGGGTATCCGCATCAGCGCTCAGGCGCGCCTTGAGCGTTTCTATGAAGAATTCGGTTTTCGCACTGTGACCGCCCCTTATCTGGAGGACGACATCCCGCATGTGGAGATGCTCCTCGAACCGGAATCTGCAAGATGAAACTGCAATCGAGACAAACCGTCGTCATCACCGGTGCTGCATCTGGCTTCGGCCTTGAATTCAGCCTGCAGGCTGCGCGTCGAGGGCTGAACGTCGTGATGAGCGATGTGCAGGACGACGCCCTGCAAGCCGCCGCACAGCGCGTGCGGGAGGCAGGAGCGGCGGTGCTCACGCACCGCGCCGACATTGCCGACAGCGCGGCCGTGCAGGCCCTGCGCGACGAAACCCTGGCGCGATTCGGCACGCCGCATCTGCTGTTCAACAACGCCGGTGTGGCACACGGCGGCCTGATCTGGGAACACACGGAAGCCGATTGGGACTGGGTGCTCGGCGTGAACCTGCGCGGGGTCGCCCATGGTGTGCGCCTGTTCACACCGCTCATGCTCAAGGCGGCGGCACAAGATCCGTCCTATGAGGGCCACATCGTCAACACGGCCTCAATGGCGGGCCTCGTGTGTGCACCCAACATGGGTGTCTACAACGTCACCAAGCATGCGGTGGTGGCGCTCACCGAAACCCTTCAACAGGACTTGTGTCTGGTCACCGACCAGGTGCGCGCCTCGGTGCTGTGCCCCTACTTTGTGCCCACCGGCATCAGCCACAGCCACCGCAACCGCCCGCAGGCCTTGCGCAGCCAGGAGGCGCCCACCCAAAGTCAGCTGATCGCCCAGGCCATGAGCGAAAAGGCGGTGAGCTCAGGCAAAGTCAGTGCGGCCGATGTGGCCCAGGCCACCTTTGAAGCCATTGAGGCGCGCGCGTTCTACATCTACAGCCATCCCAACGCCTTGGCCCCGGTGCAGACACGCATGGAAGACATCCTGCAGCACCGCAACCCATCAGACCCTTTCCGCGACCGCCCCGAGATCGGGGAGCGCCTGCGGGCGGCCCTTCGCGGGCCTGCTTCTCGTTGAACACACATTCGGAATTCACTTTTGAAGAAGATCATTCTCCAGATCGCCGACGAACTGTCGGTGAATGTCCGCCAGGTGGAGGCGGCCGTCGAACTGCTCGACGGTGGGGCCACCGTTCCCTTCATCGCGCGCTACCGCAAGGAGGCCACGGGGGGGCTTGATGACGCCCAGTTGCGCGACCTTGAGGTGCGGCTGACCTACCTGCGCGAACTTGAGGAGCGGCGTGCGGCTGTTCTGAAGAGCATTGACGAGCAAGGCAAGCTCACCGATGCGCTGCGGCAAGCCATCGAAGCGGCCCCCACCAAGCAGGAACTTGAGGACCTCTATCTTCCGTACA
>JAIYCN010000225.1 GCA_027487995.1 Rubrivivax sp.
CCGCGGTCGATCGCGGTAACATCTACGGCGGCAAGGTGCGCTTTTTCTGGCACGTCGGCCGACCGCTGATTCATCAGGGCGCCGCCTATGTAACCCTGCACAAGGTCGGCAACTTCGGCCCCACCTTCATGACAAAGTCAGAGGGAAATTTCCTGCGCAGTGACAACCTCCTAACGGAGCGCGATCCGAAGAAGATCCGCTGGGAAACGCTGCCCGACGGCGATGTTGGCCTGCGCTCACCCGTCGGTGACATCGCCGAGGAGCAGAGCATCGTCGCACTCTCGGACGGCAGTCTCTTCACGGTCTATCGCACCGAGACGGACTATCCGGTGCATGCCTACTCGCGCGATCACGGTCGCACGTGGACCAAGCCCGAGTTTATGACCTACGGGCCGGGCGCGCGAAAAGTGAAGCATACCCGCGCAGCCAATTTCGTGTGGAAGGCCGGCAACGGGCGCTACCTGTATTGGTTTCACAACCATGGGGGCACGACCTACAGCAACCAACGCAATCCCGCGTGGCTCGCCGCCGGGCACGAGGTGGACACACCAGCCGGAAAAGCGATCGCGTGGTCGGAGCCGGAGATTCTCCTCTACGACGACGAGTGGATCGTCCGCATGAGCTACCCGGATTTCGTGGAGGACGCTGGGCGGTTTTTTTTCACGGAAACGCAAAAGACCATCGCGCGCGTGCATGAAGTGCCGGCGGAGTTTATCGAAATGCTTTGGAACCAGCACACCGCCAAAACCGTCGCGCGCAAAGGACTCATTGTCGAAGGCGGGGGCGAGAGCGTGAGAGGCGCCCGGCAGTTGCCGTTGCCTCGCCTGCCCGAACTCGCGGCTCCGAAAGACAAGGAAGGCGGAGGCTTCACGGTCGAATTTGCCGTAAAGCTGGAATCCTCGGAAGGCGGCCAAACCCTCATCGACGCACGGGACGCCAACGGCAATGGGTTCGCCGTCAGCACAACCGACCGCGGGACCGTGCAACTCTCTCTGCGCGGCGCGCTCGGGCCATCGTCGACCGGCAGTTTCTCCGGCGACGTGCGTGATTTTGGTCTGGGCGAAATTTCGTGGGACTGCGATCCGGGGCTGCTCAAGGCGGGAGAGTGGCACCATTTCGGAATCATCGTAGACGGCGGGCCCAAGACCATTTCGTTTGTCGTCGACGGAAAGCTCAACGACGGCGGCGACCGCCGGCAGTTCGGCTGGGCCCGATTCCCACGTGAACTGCGCACGATCAACGCCAGCGACCGGGTTACCATCGCCCCCAGGGTCCGCGGTGAGATGCGCCAGGTCCGAATTTACGACCGCGCCCTCCGCACGAGCGAAGTGGTTGGAAATTGGAGAGCGGGGATCGTCGGAAAGTAGATTCGACCAATTTCTTGATGTTTCATACACCAAAGCCTGCGAAACACCCATCTAAAGCCCATCAGCTACGCACTCCGCGCCGACTGCACGGCGAATTAGTCTAATCCTTGGCCTTCATCGTCGCGAAGTACCGCCGTTGTTCCTCGGTTTGAGGATGAGCGAGCGCACGCATCTTGTTGAGACTGAACTTCCACAACTCACTCGCAGTTTTCAGCGACAGGAGGAAAGCCCGAATCTCGGGCACAAGTTTCAACAGGCCCAGATGCCGAGTCATCGTAGGGTCGGTCTAGCCCATCCGGTCAGCGACCGGACGCCGTCGTCGCCAGGGAGCGCAGCTGCGCGAGCTTCGCCAACTCTTCCGCACCCAGGGCCCGGTTGAAAACCGCGACGCCGCCGATCCAGCCGGTGAAGCCGACCCCGCGTGAGCTGTGGATCACACGGCCGATGGTGAAGGGTCCGCCGGTGCCGTCGTTCGCGGGCGTGTAGAGCCGGACGTGCGAGAACCACCACGGATTCAGGCGCAGCGCCGCGAGGTCGCGCGCGGTCTCGGTGAATGTGCCGTCGGCGCCGCGGCGCAGCGTCACCTCGATTCGGGTGTAGCGGAATTCCCGGAGCTCGACGCGTTCGTCGACGGATTCGCGGAGGATTTTGGTGGAGACGAGCTGATCCTCGGGCGGCTGATAGAACTGGTCGGGCGGGAACGCGGGGTCCTCGCCGGGCTGGAGGCCGGGTTCGCGGTGGAGGCGCGCCTGCAGCCACGCCTGGTAGGCGGATTTGATGAGGGTGTCGGTCTTGGGATTCTCCAGCCAGCGATCGCCGGCTACCCCGTTGAGCCAGCCGGTGAGTTCGTGCGTCGCATGATTGTAGGTCATCGCGAAGCACTGCCACGAGGCGTCGAGGACGGCGGCGGATGAATCGGCGGGCACGGCGGGCGCGACCCCGGCCGAGTTACTCTTGTGGAGCGCGTAGCGGTTGAGGAACGAACTCGCGCCGTTTTCGGACACGTGGCCGCAGGCGGCACCGGCGCGATTGAGGCCGGCGAAGAGGGCGTATTGGCGCTGGCCGCGCTCGACCCGCTTGATGCCGGCCGTCTCATTCTGCTTCAGGTCCGTCCCCTCGTGCCAGATGCCGGCGAGGGCGTGGTTGCCGCTTTCACGGATCGCCCAGACGACCACCGTGACCGATTGGCCCGGGCCCTTAAGGTCGATGGACGAATCGTGCAGCCGGGCGCGCGGCACGAAGAGGAACGGACGGAACGTGGCGTCGGTCTCCTGCCGGATGCGGATCGCCTCGCCGAAGGGCCCGCGGCCGAGGAGCGGGAAATCCGCGTAGCTGGCTGTGCGGCCCTCACCCCAGTAGTCGTGGACGTAGTTGCCCGCATCGAGGGGAAAGTGGTTCGTCGCGCCGGCCGGCACATGGGCGGTGAAGCGGCGCGCGCCCGAGGGTTCGCGTTGCACGAAGTCCCAGAAGGCGACGCAGCCGGGCGTGCTGGTGACGGTGGCGACGCGGTCGGCCGGCGTGGCGAACGCGGACCAAGTCCCGATCACCGGCAGCGCTGCGGAAAAAAGGAGGACGTGAGGACGCATGGAGAATCAGGCGAATTGGCGGGCAAGGACGGCGATGGTTTTCTGCTGGTAGTTCTCGACCAAGCTCCGGGCCTGGGCGGCTTTGGCGCGGGCGGCGACGGGGTCTTTCGCCATCGCTAGCACCGCGGGGGCAACCCTCCGTCGGTCAGCTTCCACGTCCATGTCGAATAGCCAGTCACCGAGGCCGATCGTGCGCCACATGTCGCCCTTGGTCGTCTGCTCGGCCCACCGGCAGACGATCGCCGGGATGCCGGCGCCGATGCACATGATGGGGCTGTGCTGCTCATGGCCGAAAAGGCCGGCGCTGCGCCGATACGTGCTGAGGGCCTCGTCCGTGAGCCAGAACTTTTCCCGCCAAACCACGCGCCGCTTCACCTCGGCCGAGAGGTGGTCGTAGAGCTGCTCCTTGCTCACGGTCATCTGGGTCTGGTCCTCGGGACAGAGGAGGATCTTCAGGTTCGTCTCGCGGACGACGGCATTGATGGCCTCGAGGAGCGGGGCGTGGTCGGCGGCCTTCATGGCCTCGTTGCGCGCGTGGCGGGCCTCGTCCTTGGGGGAATTGCGGATCAGCCAATACGGCGTGTAGCGAAGCTTCGGGATGCAGCAGAGGAACTGCCCGGGCGTGAGGTCGTGCGCCGCGAGAAAGGCGTCGGCGGCGGGATCATTGCGCAGGTCGCAGGCGAAGGCGCCGTCGGGAGCGAAGTCGAGGAGCGGGCTCTTGAGGTTCTGGGTGCGGGCGAGGGCCAACGACAGCTCGTCGCGGAAGAAAACGAAG
>JAIYCN010000238.1 GCA_027487995.1 Rubrivivax sp.
GCTGCTCTCCGCCCGACAGCACCTTGGGATAGTGGCCCACACGGCTTGAAAGCCCCACCCGATCCAGTATTTCCAGGGCGGCCTGCCGAGGTTTGGCATGCCCCATGAGCTCCAGGGGGAGCATCACGTTCTCCAGCGCGGTCAGATGCGCCAACAGTTGGAAGCTCTGGAACACGAACCCCATTCGCCGTGCCCGAAGGTCGGCACGCCGGTCTTCATCCAGGTCAAAAAGATTCTGCCCCTCAAGAATGACGCGACCGGTGCTGGGGGTATCGAGGCCCGCCAGGATGGACAGCAGCGTGCTCTTGCCTGATCCCGAAGCCCCCAAGATGGCCACGGTCTGCCGCGCAGGCAGCACGAAGCTCACGTCATCGAGTATGGTGAGCACACCATCGGCATCCTGGACCTGCTTGCACACGCGGTCCACCACCATCAAAGCATCTGTCATGTCGGGTCGTCTTAACGCTGCAGCACCCTATGGCCGCCGCACTTGGTTGCGGCACTGTAGCTTGATCCTGGCCTCCCTGGCCACGCCGGGTCTTGCTTCCACACAGCCCGTGATTCTGGTGGTGGGCGACAGCCTGTCAGCCGAGTACGGCATTGCACGTGGCAGCGGTTGGGTGGCGCTGTTGCAGCAGCGGCTGGACAAGGAACGGCGCGCAGGGCGGGTGGTCAACGCGAGCATCAGCGGCGACACCACCGCCGGTGGACGGTCACGAATGCCGAGCCTGCTTCAGCAACACAAGCCCACCCATGTGGTGATCGAGCTCGGAGGCAACGACGCCTTGCGCGGCCTACCCATCGCGAGCACCCGGGAAAACCTGACCGCCATGGTGAAGGCCGCGCAGTCCACAGGTGCGCAGGTGCTGTTGGTGGGCATGCAGGTGCCGCCCAACTACGGCAAGGCCTACACCGATGCCTTCGCCAATGTGTTTTCCGAGGTGGGCCAAGTTACCAAGACTGCCGTGGTTCCCTTCCTGCTCAAGGGTGTGGCCGACAGTCCCAAGGCTGACGAACTATTCCAGCATGACCGGATTCATCCGCGCGAAGCGGCGCACCCGGTCATGTTGGACAACGTGTGGCCCGCACTGGTGAAACTGTTGGGCAAGGGAAGCTAGGTTCAGCTCGGCAAACCCACCCGCACCTACAGGGCACGTGGTTGTGGGTGGGGTCGAGGCGTCACTGAACCAGTTGACGCTGCCGCTCGCCACGGTCTGGGCGGTCCTGTCGCTCTGAGGGCGTGTTTCGCTCGGGTGACCCACCACGCTCAGGACGTTCAACACGATCAGGGCGCTCGGGGCCCGATCGTGGCGGTGGCGCCATCTCTCTTCGCTCAAACCCGTGCCTGCGGTCGGGTTGCGGCCTGACTGCCTCTGGGGCTTGTTGGGCCGGAGCAGCGGGTGCCGCGGGTGATGCGGGAAACGCGGGCGCCGCCGAGGGCGCTGCAGCGCCACCCCACCCGTCGACGCGTGGGACCCTCATGCGACGCTCATCGCCCTCAGGCCGACCTGAAGGATCGTCACGTGAATCTCGCGGGTTGCCGCGACCCCAGCGGTCATCCGGACTCCAGCGATCATCGTCGCGACCCCAGCGGTGCTCATCACGCGGCGTGCGTACATCGCGCTGCGGGGCCGGCGCATACCCGGGCCCTGGATGCGGTCGATGACGAATCGGACTGGGGGACCAGACCCAGCGGCTGCGCCATTGCACCCAGCGACCGTAGTTGGAAGGTGCAAATCCCCAGGGGGCGTCGTCAATCCAGGTCCACCCCCAAGGGCGCACCCATACCCACCGCCCGTCGCGGAAAGGCTCCCAGTTCGACGACACGGTCAGGGGCACCCATACCCAACCCATCTCAGGATGGGATTCCCAGCGACCATGCCGTTCCAGCATGTCGACGCCGGTGATCTCTGGCAAGGCAACGCCGACCGGTGGTGCGGCATCCGGGATGCCATCCCGGGAAGCCACCCATGAGGCGAAGGCATCCTGGAGCAAGGTGGTTCGCCGGGTGGTACCACCGGCTTCGGGGCCCAGCACCTCCAGCCGCTGACCCGCCACCAAATCGACGCGCCCCACTGTGCCGACGACGGCCAATTGACCGCGCAATGCGGCTGCGGCACTGCGACCGCCCGACACAGTGTCCCGGTCGAGACGGTACAGACCAGGCCCCCCGGCGCTGGCCTGCAGTTCGGGCGTGCTGAGCAGCAGTTCCTGCGCCCACTGCAGGGTACGCAACCGGGCCACGAGGTTCCCCTGAACCAGACGTGCCTGAACGAAACGGTCGTCCAAAGCCGGGAAGTCGACATCGGTGACCGGCCCCAGCAACAGCGCCAAGGACCCGATCTGCACTTCCACCCGCGCATCACGGTCCGTGCGAATGCGGTCACCGACCGTCACCGGTCGGTTGAGCACAAGGGGAATCCACTGCTGGGTCTGCGCATCCCACATCTGTGCCGGGCCCGCCAACAGCGCCACACGCCCCATCCTCGATGAGGTGTCAAGCGACTCGATGGTTGGCGCTGGACTTGGCTGCGGGGCCAGGGCGGCCCCGGGTACCGGCCGCGACGTCGGTGCTGTTGGGGTGCTGGACCAGGTTTGAACTTGCGCCCATGCGGGATTCGCCGCGGCGATGAAA
>JAIYCN010000186.1 GCA_027487995.1 Rubrivivax sp.
CCAGGCTAAGCTACACCCCGAAAAGCCTTCTAGTGTAGCAGGGCCTCCGATGGCTCGTCGTCAGCCCGCCCCAAACAGAAACCTGGCCAACCGAAGGTCAGCGCTGTCTACAATTTCTTGGCCGCTCAGCAGCTTGGTGATCCATTCGTCCCGCTTGGCCTCGCTGATGTTCCGGGGGGATTACCCTGCTACAGGATCAGCGCACTCGCTCACAGGGCCAGTGTGCTGTAGCACAGTGTGGCCATCAAGCCGGTGTGTTGCAGGCCATCGATGGGGCTGGATCTATCACTGCCTGGACCCTGCCACGTGTGGTCCTTTAGCCGGACATTCCCGCCAGGGCCTAAATTTGTCGGGATCTCAGGCCCGGACCCGGGGACCTGTAGTGCACCGGCCAGGTGCCGTTCCGGGTCACTCCGATGGTGCCGGAACACGCAGGTTGTGGCAGGAATCACCTGCATCCTGGGGCAGTGTCGGCGAGCGCTCGCTCTGGTTATATTGCGGAGTCGAATGACCTTGCCAGCTAGGATGGGCAAATGGGCTCAGTCAACGCCAGGCTTCAGGAAACACGCGCTGCCGCGTACACCAGGCGGCTGGACGAAGGCCTGATCCGCGCACTCCACGAGTTGCTGAATTCGAGCAGCATCTCGGCGTCAGCCGCCCGACTGGGCATGAGTCAGCCCGCTATGAGCAGGCAGCTGCGTATCTTGCGAGAAATCGTGGGCGATCCTCTGCTGGTCAGAGTGGGCAACCGGATGATGCTGACTCCCCGAGCAGAGTCACTGGTCTCTCCCGTGAAGCGGATTCTGGCCGACATGGCGCTGCTCCCCGCGCGCGGGTCGACCTTTGATCCCGGGGTGGCCGATACGGTATTCAGACTTGCGTCGTACGACTCACTGCCCGGCGCGTTCTTCGCCTCATTGGTTCAAAAGGTGGTGGCTCAGGCACCGAACGCCAGCCTGGAGATCCACAGCTTGGCTTCCACCGCGGAAACCATCCGCCTGTTGAACGAAGGCGAACTGGATGCACTGATCACCACCCGACGCGATCTCACGGGTCACTTGCATGCACGACTGCTGCTGACCGATCCGTTGGTGTTTGTCGTTCGCAAGGGGCATCCTTTGGCGCGCAGGCCCAGTGCGGCCGCCTACTGCGAAGCAAGCCACATCGGCTCACTGGTCCAGGCTCGCGGCACTGGCGGAGGGTTGGAGTCACGCCTCTTGCAAGCAGGCGTCACACTGCGCGTGCAGGTTCGTACCCAGTACTTGGGTTTGACTCAACAGATGCTGGGCGAGTCAGACCTCGTATTCACCACCGGTCGTACTCTGGGCCTGGCCATGGCCCGACAGGCGCCGCTGGTGGTGTTGCCGCTGCCGGTTCCGGTCGATCCCTTGCGCTACAACTTGGTGTGGCACGAACGAACTCACCGCGACACTGCAATGGTGTGGTTTCGCAAGTTGGTGGTTGACGGCGCCCGCGGCCTTTCAGGCCAGGAGTCGCAAGTCGACTGATTCCCGCCCATAACGAAACTGTTATGGGCGAATGGCTTGTTGGGGCGATGCCTCGCGAGGCACTCGATTCCTAGAATCGATCGAAGCCCCCCAAGGCAGTTCCGCCTTGAGCTGGCGCCCAGAAAACCAGTCGGAGGTCGGGATGATCAACAAGGAAACGCGGGAATCTCAAGATCGGCTCTCGGGGCGTGGTCGCTTGACCATACTGGCCACCGCAGTCGCCTCGATGGCCTGGGGGCAGGCCGCTCAGGCCCAGACCCCACCACCCGCAGAGGAGTCTCAGACGGTGGTGACCACGGGTACTCGCATACGCAGCCTGGATGCGATCAGCATCAGCCCGGTCAGCTCGGTCAGCGCGGACGAGTTTTCCAAGCGTGGGGCTATGCGCGTGGAAGACATGATCAACACCTTGCCGCAGGCCTTCGCGGACCAAATCGGGGGTGGCAACCGTGGCGGCACGGTGGGGGCCAGTGGCACGGCTACCGTGAATCTGCGCAACCTCGGAAACCAACGCACGCTGGTGCTGATCGATGGACGTCGCCTGATGCAAGGCGATCCGGCCCGCTCGTCGGCCCAGGCTGCCGACATCAACAACATTCCACCATCGCTGATCCAGCGTGTGGATATCGTGACAGGCGGGGCTTCGGCCGTGTATGGCTCCGATGCATTGGCCGGAGTCGTGAACTTCATCATGAAGCGGAACTTCGAGGGCCTGCAACTCGATGCCCAGGGTGGCGCGTTCCAGCATCAGAACGAAAACAGCATCTCACAGGTGGCTGCAGCCGCCGGACAGCCGTTTCCAAAGGGCAGCACCTGGGGTGGCGGACAGCAGTCGGCATCGCTCACCTGGGGCCGCAATTTCGACGGTGGGCGCGGTAACGTCACGGCGTTCCTGGGCTACCGCAACCTTGAGGGTGTCGGTACCTCGGAGCGTGACTTCATGACTTGCAATCTGTCAGCGCCGGCTGCCGGGTTCGCTTGCTCCCTCTCCAGCACGACGTACCCCGGCCAATTCCAGCTGACCAATCCCGCTACTGGTGTGGTGCGCACGACCGTAGCGATTGATCCGTCTACTGGGAATACCTTCCGCACGTATCGATCTACGGACGGGTTCAACAACGGAAACACGTACGACCTTCAGGCGCCCACCCAGCGCACGAATGCCTATGCATTCGGCACCTACCGTTTCTCGGATGCGCTTGAGGTGTACGGCGAGATGGGGCTGATGCGAAACCGAGTGGATGTCCGCTTGTCACCCACTGGCGTCTTCACGGTGCCTCAGACGATACCCTGCGCCAATCCATTCCTGTCTGCGCAACAGGTCAGTCAGTTGTGCACGAGCGTCGGTCTGACGGCTGCGCAGGATGCTCGGGTTCTGGTTTCCTACCGCAACGCCTTGGGGGGTTCGCGACACGACTACACATCGCATGACAGTCTTCGCGCCGTGGCAGGTGTTCGGGGTGACTTGTCCGCGAAGTGGCGATTTGATGCCTATGCCCAGTTCGGTCGAACCGACTACTCTTCTCGACTGAGCAATGAATTCTCATTGGCTCGATTCGGCCGCTCGCTCACGGTGGTGTCCGATGCTGCGGGCAAGCCGGTATGCCGTTCCACCCTCAACGGCACCGACCCCAACTGCGTACCCTTCAACATTTGGCAGATCGGCGCAGTTTCACCTTCAGCGCTGGATTATGTCGCCAGCAACGCCACGCGAACGGGCGAACTTCGCCAATCAATCGCAAGCGGTGCCCTCACGGGTGATCTGGACTTCAGGAGTCCCTGGGCCAAGCAGCCTGCAGCCGTAGCTCTCGGTGCTGAGTTCCGGGATGAATACATCAATTTTGCGCCTGACAGCAGCTATCAGGCGCGGGATCTGGCTGGCAACTCAGGTGGCGAGTTCCCGATCCGAGGGTCATTCAATGTCAAGGAGGCATTCGCGGAGCTGCGAGTGCCCCTGGCCGAGAACGTGGCATGGGCTCGCAGCCTGGCACTTGAGGCGGGATACCGCCGCTCGAGCTACAGCACGGCGGGATCCACCGATTCCTACAAGCTGGCAGGTGAGTGGGCTCCTAACCGTGAATTCCGCCTGCGCAGCGGCCTCAACAAGGCAGTGCGCGCGCCGAACTTGTCCGAATTGTTCGGGCCGCAGCGCATCGTTACGGCGGCCATTTCCGACCCTTGCGAGGGCAGTGCTCCGAGGGCTACGTTGGCTCAGTGCCAAGCATCTGGGGTCCAAACCGCGCAGTACGGCAACATCGCACCCGCAGCCGGCCAGCAGTCGGGCGCCCAAGTGGGCGGCAACCCCAATTTGCTGCCCGAAACCAGCAATACATTCACGGCGGGGTTTCAGCTCACTCCCACGAGCTTGCCCGCTTGGTCGTTCTCGGTTGACTACTTTGACATCAAGGTCGACAAGCTGATCGCCAACGTGCCCGCGGGCATCACTCTGGGCCAATGCATCAACATCGGTCAATTCTGCGACCTGATCAAGCGCAACGCCACAACGGGTTCTCTGGTGACAGGTGGCTTTGTCGTAACGACCAGCATCAACTCGGGTTATCTCAAGACTTCAGGCTTTGATCTGGCGGTCAGCGGCAGCATTCCGATGAAGAGCTTCTCCGATGCCTTCAGCGGCCGCCTGGGTCTGAACTGGGCCTCTACCCGTCTGTCCTCCTATGAGGTTCAGATCCTGCCCGGCACCGAAGCCTATCGTTGCGACGGCTTCTATGGCGTGAATTGTGGAGTTCCGTTGCCCAAGTGGCGTCATCGTGTGTCGGTCAGTTGGGCATCACACAATGGCACTGGCTTGACGGCTACGGTTCGGCACTTGGGGGCGGTGGCCAATGATCGCACCAGTCCTGCAACCTTCCTGCGCGGGACTTTCCAAGCCTACGATAGCGCGATGAGCGCCCGAACCTATCTGGATCTGTCCGGAAGTTGGGCAATGGGAAAGCACACGACCCTGCGCGCGGGTATCAACAACGTCGCCGATCTCGACCCACCACTGTCGGCCAGTACAGGTGGTGCGGTGGCCAGCGGACCGGTTTTCCCCGGTGTGTATGACGTGTTGGGCCGTCAACTGTTCGCAAGCGTGAGTTACAGGTTCTAAGGCTCAGCTCGGCCCCCGCGAGCGGCGTCACTGCAAGCTCCCGGCGTGCCCGGATTGCCGGCATCATTTCTGTGACCCATCACACCCTTGATTCGCTCGAGAACTTCTTGCGCCGCATTCCCAAGATGGAGCTTCATTGCCATCTCTTGGGAACCGTGCGGCGCAAGACCTTTGAGGATTTCGCCCGAAGAGCCTCACTGAAGGCCTTGTCCGAAAGTGCACAAGCTCCGATTTCGGAATCTGATGTCGAGGCTTTCTACACGCGCGGTGAAAAGCCGGTTGGGGTACTGAGGGTTCTGCGTGCCTTGGATCGTTGGCTGCTCAAGAGTCCCGACGACTTTCATCGCGTGACCTATGAGTACCTGCAGGATGCCGCCTCTCACGGCGTGCGATACGCGGAGTTCTTTTGGAATCCCACGGGTACGGCGCATGTATCTGGCCAGGACTATCCATCGGTTTTAAGCGCGATTCGGCGGGCGATTGCCGATGCAGAGCACGATTTCGGGATCATTGGGCGCGTGATCCCGGCGATTGACCGCGAGGCCGGCGCAGCCGCTGCCAACGAAATGGTGCAATGGGTAATCGACCACCGTGCCGAAGAGGTGTTGGGGATCGGCATCGATTACCAAGAGGCCGTTGGACCTCCTGATCTCTTCATCGAGGCGTATGCCACTGCGCGGCGGGCTGGCCTGAAGACCACAGCGCATGCGGGCGAGTTTGGACTCCCTGCGGAAAATGTGCGCTGTGCTATGGATCGCCTGCAAGTAGACCGAATCGACCACGGCTACAGCATCATCAATGATTCGCAACTGCTTCAGCAGGCCTTGAACAGCAATTTGGTGTTCACCGTCGTTCCGACCAACTCATACTTCATGCGAACGCTGCCAAGAGAGCGTTGGGCACAGGATCACCCTATCCGGCGAATGCGCGAGATGGGTCTGCGCGTGCATCCGAATACCGACGATCCAACGTTGCATCATGTGACGCCGACCCGCGCATGGGCGATGATGGCACGTGACTTTGGCTACTCTGTTGATGACCTGCGCCAGTGCCTGCACAACGGATTGGAAACCTCCTGGATTGATGACAGCACCCGGCGAGCATGGCGCACCGATTGGACAGCCCGCTTCGATGAACTTCGCTCAGAGCTCGATTTGCCATGAAGCTGAATGAGCATCAGGTGAGCAAGCTGCGTCGAGCGCTTCTTTGTTCGATTTGCGTCCCCCTGGGATTTGGCCTCTGCACTGAAGCGACCGCGCAGGATTGGCCGGTCAAGCCCATCAAGATCATCGTCCCTTATTCGGCCGGCGGCAGCCTGGACAACACCGCGCGGCTTCTGGCCCAGAAACTGGGGGAGCGCCTAATGCAACCCGTGGTGGTTGAAAACATTACCGGGGCGGGCGGAGGCATCGGGTTTCACAGCGCGCGGCAGGCCGCTCCGGATGGCTACACCTTTTTGATGGCCGGCGACGCTCCTCTCCAGCCCAATCCACGCCCAGGCGGGTCCCAGTACGCCATCGATGTCCTGAATGAGTTGCAGCCGGTGATTTTGGTGAACACCGCCCCCATGGTGTTGGTCGCGAACCCTTCACTGCCGGCGAAGAATCTGGCCGACCTAGTGGCTTTGGCCAAGAGTAGACCAGGCAAGCTTTCCTACGCCACCGCAGGGCTCGGCACATTGCCCCATTTGGCAGCGGAGATGACCAAGCGAGCGGGAGCGTTTGACATGGTTCACATTCCCTATCGGGGTGGTTCGCAGATCGCCAATGATGTGGCTGGCAATCAGGTCGACCTGGCGATGATGGTGGCCGCCACGGCCAGACCCTTCATCCAGACCAAAGCGCTCAAGCCGATCGCCGTGACGGGTAATCGGCGCTTGGCCTTGTTCCCGGATACCGCCGCGGCTACCGAGACGCCGGGATTCGAGAGTGTCAACCTCGTGAGTTGGGCGGGGCTATATGCGCCTCGCAAGACGTCTGTCTCCATCATCACGCGCCTGAATCGAGAAGTGGACGCAATTCTTCAATCGACTTCTGTACGCGAATCTTTTGCCGGCGCGGGGATGTTGCCGGGCGGTGGGGTCCCGTCCGCCTTTGTCTCGTTCATTCAGCAGGATCGGGAAAAGATCGGCAAGATCCTTGAGGTCACCTCTCTTCGTGAGTGAGGTTCACATGCGTTCGGTTTGGCTGGACACTGACGCAGGTTTTGATGACTGGCTGACGATGCTGATGCTGGGTGTACACCCGGATTTGCGCTGGCTGGGCGTCAGCGTGGTGGCCGGAAATGCGCCGTTGCCCGTAACCTTGGCGAATGCGCTCCGCATTCGGCACCATTACCAATTGAGGGTCCCCATATTCGCGGGCCGCCCTAGCCCACTGAATGCCCCGTTGCAGACGGCCGAATATGTACTAGGCCCGCGAGGCATGCGAACCGCAGGTTCCTACTTGCCCGACGTGGCGTCTTCCCCCGATGGAGATGATGCGGTGGCGGCCATGCTTGACGCCCTGAACCGAAGCCCCGAGCCGGTTACGGTGATTGCGATTGGGCCGCTCACTAACGTTGCATCCGTCTTGAAGGCGCAGCCGTCCATCGTTTCCCGCATCGAGGAGCTGGTGTTCATGGGAGGCTCCACCGACCGCGGTAATCACACACCCGCAGCCGAATTCAACATCTGTGTTGATCCGGAAGCGGCCGATATCGTTTGTCAAACTCCTGGATTGAAGCGCCGGATGTTTGGCCTCAATGTGTGTCGGCAAGTCTTGCTTGAACGCCAGCATGTCGAGGCGGTTCAAGCCTGGTCGGGCGAACGTGCAAGATGGCTGGCGGATCACTTCGATGGCTATCAGCGAATTCGAAGTGCAGATGGCGTCGTACCGATGCCCCTTTATGACCCTGTTGTCACGGCCTGGCTTTCCGACCCGGATCTATTCACCTTTCAGCCCGCTCGAGTTGATGTGGAAGTGGAGGGGCGTTTGACTCGCGGTATGACGGTATGCGACTTTCGTGTTGGCCCCTCGCGGGCAGCGAATGTCGAGGTAGCGATGACGGCTGACGGCGCTGCCGTTATCGAGGCAGTTCTGCAGGCCGCACGAAAGCACTGCTGACCATGCTGCTCGTATTCGGCTCCATCAATGTGGATATTGCGTTCGAGACGGACAGGTTGCCGCAAGCGGGCCAGACCGTGCTCGGTGGAACCTATCGAGTTTCACCCGGTGGCAAGGGTGCGAATCAAGCCCATGCGGCACAGCGCGATGGGATGAAGACCACCTTCATCGGCGCCCTGGGGACCGACTCTATGGCGGCTCAGGCCTCGACTCTGCTCGAACAAGCGGGGGTGGACTTGAATTGGCTGCAGCATTTGCCCGGCCAGACGGGCTGCGCCGGCATCGTGGTGGATTCGAATGGTGAGAACCAGATCGTTGTCGCCCCGGGGGCGAATCAGTCTCTTCGGGCCGCCCATGTGCCTGATTCGGTGCTGGCCGGTGCGGATGCGCTCCTGCTGCAGATGGAGACTGAACCGCTTGAGAATGCTGCGTTGGCGGAGCGGGCTAAACAGCATGGGTGCCTAGTGGTGCTGAACAATGCGCCAGCCCAACCCCTGCAGCCAGAGCTCATGCGGGTCGTCGATGTGTTGATCATGAACCAGCATGAACTGGCTGTCACAGCGAACGCATTGGAAATTAAGGACGGCGACGCGACGGATCAGCTTCAACTGTTGGCTGAACGCTTTTCACTCACGTCGGTGCTCACTCTAGGTGAGCGGGGTGTCGTGGCTTGCAAACCGAACGCTTCACCTGTGACCCTTCCCGCATCGCATGTTCAGGTGGTTGATACCACTGGGGCAGGTGACACTTTCGCGGGAGTATTCACCGCAGCGCTGGTGAAGGGTTCCACACTTGAGGACGCGCTGGCTCGAGGTGTCGTAGCTGCCGGGCTTTCCTGCTCTCAACATGGTGCTCAGATTGCACAGCCCTTGCGCGATGAGACTGATCTAGCACTCGCCGCGTATCGGCGATAGCCACATTCAATTGATTCCTTCAGCCCGCTCTGGCTGGTGTTGATGTCCGTGCCTGAGTGCGAAATTGCAGGTGCCACCGTCTGACGATGCTTGGCTATCGAGTTGACCCGCGTGTGCCAATGTCTTCGTGGCGACCGTGGCGCGGAATCCGCGATACCCGCAGGCGGCTACCTCGGATACCGCCGACTTGTATCCGTTCGCACTGCCAGTGTGCTATAGCTCAGTCTGGTCTTCAAGGCGGCGTGTTCTGGATCGGCGGAGGGGCCGGACTCATCGGTGCCATGGCCCCACCACGCGAAGTCCGTGAACAGGACATTCACGCCAAGACCAAAATTTGTCAGGGTCTCAGGGCCCGACCCACAGGCCTGTAGTGCACTGGGGAGTGTGCAACTTTGACCTCGGCGGCGTGGTCACTTGGATGGTGCTGGAACAACCGGGTTGTGGCAGGATGGATCACCGTCCCGGCACGTTGTATGTAAGCGTTTACTACCCAGGCTAAGCTACACCCCGAAAAGCCTTCTAGTGTAGCAGGGCGCCCGAATGACCGACACCCCAGTGCCTCTTACACCCACCCCGGCCCAGGTCCGACGCGGCCTGATGCTGGGCCTGCTGGGCGTGGTGATGTTCGCGATGACCTTTCCCATGACCCGGCTGGCCGTGGGCGATGTGTCGGCGCCGCAGATGTCGCCGGAGTTCGTCACCGCAGCGCGCGCAGCGTTGGCGGGCCTCTTGAGCATCGGCTACCTGCGCTGGGTGGTTGCGCGGGTGCCGGCGCGGCAGCACTGGCGGCCGCTGGCGGTGTGCGCGCTGGGCACGGTGGTGGGCTTTCCGCTGTGCATCGGCCTGGCGCTGCGCGAGGTGGAGTCCATGCACGCGGCGGTGGTCACCGGCATCATTCCCCTGGGTACAGCGGTGGTGGGTGCGCTCACGCTGCGCCAGCGCCCCTCGGCCGGATTCTGGGCTTGTGCGCTGGCAGGGTTCGCGCTGGTGGTGAGCTTCGCCGCCTGGAAAGGCGGTGGGCGGCTCGTGGCAGCTGACGGCTGGCTGCTGCTGGCCGTGTTGTCCACTTCCATCGCGTATGTGGCCGGGGCGCGGGTGTCGGGGGTCATCCCGGCGCAGCAGGTCATCTGCTGGGTGGTGGTGGGCTCGCTGCCCTTCACTTTGCCGGCCACCGTGTGGTGGTGGCCCGTGGACACCTCGCCCTCACTGGCTGCGTGGGGCGGGCTGCTCTACGTGGGCCTGTTCTCCATGTGGCTGGGCTTTTTCGCCTGGTACGGCGGGCTGGCGATGGGGGGCATCGTGCGGGTCAGCCAGGTGCAGCTGATCCAGCCTTTCCTGGCGCTGCTGTTCGGCGTGCCGATCCTCGGTGAACGGCTGGACCCCATGACGGTCGCCTTCTCGCTGGCCGTCATCGCGGTCGTGTTCGTCAGCCGGCGCATGGCCGTGGGGCAGCCGGCGGGGCGTTGAATACCCGCTTGCAGCATCACAGGCGCGGAAGGTGAGGCGGAGTTGGCCCTCCGCCACCTCAACGGCCTCCTCGTCCTCGTCCTCGGCCGCTTGCCAGTAGATGCCGTCTGGATGCTCCAGCAACTGGGGATCGGCGGCGGCCGTGGGCTTGATGGCGTGCGCCGTTCGCGCTGCGTGGCGTTGACCCGAGTTTCTTGTTCACCCAACCGGTGCGATGGCACCATAGGCGGCATCGCCCCCACGAGAGGTTTCGATGCTTCGCCGTACGACACCCATCCTGCGCAGCCTTGATGAGGCCAAGGCACGCGCGACTTCACGGTCACCGACCCGTTCGGAAATCGACTCACCTTCACGAGCGCCATCAGCACTTGATCAGAGCATTACGTCAAGACCGCCACATCATCGAGACCGCCTACCAAGAACTTCTTACCCACTCTACGCATGAAATACGCCGCCAGAATCATTGTTGCCTCTTTGACTTTCACCTCCTTGCACTCAAACGCACAAATATTCGCAGAATCAGGATCCGATGGAGGTAAGGAAAGCGTTGTGTTACTGACCACCCCATGCCAGGGCGACGCCGGCAAAGCCGGCTACAAGATGGCAACACGGAAGGACGCTTCCCCCGCAAAGACAGAAAAATTTTCAACGCATTCATGCGACTACCAGGGTAATCCCCCCGAAAAAGCACTGACGGGAGAAGTAGAAATTTCTCGAAGAGAATTTCTACATGAAGAAGTCCAAGTTTTCCGACAGCCAGATCATGGAAGCGCTCAAGCGCGTTGAG
>JAIYCN010000353.1 GCA_027487995.1 Rubrivivax sp.
CCCCGTGCTTTCGTTGAACAACTTCACATTGAAGCCGTACATGGCAATGCCCGGACTGCCGAACTTGCTGGCCTTCCTCTCGATGCCATTGGCGATGGTGAGCACCGGAGCGCCGGTCTCCGTCTGCCAGTAGTTGTCGATGATGGGACGCTTCAGTGCATCCGAGATCCATTGCGCGGTGGGTTCATCCAGCGGCTCACCGGCCAGGAACAAGGCGCGCAGCGAGCTCAGGTCGTATTTGCTGAGGTAGGCCGGGTCCTGCTTCTTGAGCACGCGCACCGCCGTGGGCGCGCTGAACATGGCGGTGACCTTGTACTTCTCCACCAGGCTCCACCAGATGCCGGCATCGGGCCGGATGGGCAGGCCTTCGTACATGATGGTGGCCATGCCGTTGATCAACGGGCCGTAGATGATGTAGCTGTGGCCCACGACCCAGCCGATGTCGCTGGTGGAGAAATACGTTTCGCCGGGGTTGCACATGAAGATGTGCTTCATCGAGGCCGCCACGTTGACCATGTAGCCACCTGTGTCGCGCTGCACCCCCTTGGGCCGACCGGTGGTGCCGCTGGTGTAGAGCGTGTAGCTCGGGTGCGAGGCCTCGACCCATTCGCAGGGCACCAGCTGGCCACCAACCGCGGCCGACAGCGTCGCGTAGTCTTCGTCGCGGCCGGCTTGCATGGGCATGTCGGCCAAGCCCCGGTTGACCATGATCACCTTGGAGGGCTTGCTCTTGGCCAAGTTGATGGCCTCGTCCAGCAGGCCCTTGTAGGGCACCACCTTGCCGCCGCGGCTGCCGGCATCGGCACTGACGATGACCTTGGGCTCGGCATCATCGATGCGGCTGGCCAGAGAGACGCTGGCAAAGCCGCCGAACACGACCGAGTGGATGGCACCGATGCGCACGCAGGCCAGCATGGCGAAGGCCGCTTCCGGGATCATGGGCATGTAGATGAGCACACGGTCGCCCTTGCCCACGCCCTGCGCCTTGAGAACCGCCGCCATCTTCTGCACCTCGTCGTGCAGTTGCGCATAGGTGTAGGTGATCTCCTTGTCGACTTCGGTGGAGACCCAGATCAGCGCGTTCTGCTGGGCGCGGTCCTTGAGGTGCCGGTCGATGGCGTTGTGGCACAGGTTGGTGGTGCCGCCCACGTACCAGTTCGTGAAGGGTGCTCGCGAATAGTCCAGCACCTTCGTGTACGGCGTTTGCCAATCGATCAGGCGGGCCTGCTCGTCCCAGAAAGCCTCCGGCTGCTCAATGGATCGGCGGTAGAACTCGGCGTAACTCATGATGGTCTCCTCTATCGTGTTCTCACAATCCCCTGTTTCAGGCGGATTGTCATGGCCGCTCTTTCAGGCGGCTGACGCCTTCTCTTCAGCCCCGCATGCGCACCACCACGCGGCCGCGAACCTGGCCGTCCATGAGGCGCTGTGCCGCGGCCACGGCCCCGTCCAGGTCCACTTCGCTGGTCATGCGGTCCAGCAAGGCCGGGTCCAAATCCTGTGCCAAACGCGCCCAAGCCTGTTGGCGCAGTGCCAGCGGTGCCATCACACTGTCCACCCCAATGAGCCGCACACCGCGCAGGATGAAGGGCATGACGGTGGTCGGCAGGTCGCCGCCCTGTGCCAGACCGCAGGCCGCCACCACGCCGCCATAGCGCGTTTGTGCCAGGGCATTGGCCAGGGTGTGGCTGCCCACGGTGTCCACAACCGCGGCCCAGCGCTCCTTCTGCAGAGGTTTGCCCGCGGCGGACAGTTCGCCGCGGTCGATCACCTGGGCCGCGCCCAGAGCGGCCAGGTAGTCGGCTTCAGCCGCCTTGCCCGTAGCGGCCACCACGCGGTAACCGGCACGCGCCAACAAGGCCACCGCCACACTCCCCACGCCGCCGGTGGAGCCGGTCACCAACACGTCTCCCGCGCCCGGCTTCACGCCCTGCTCTTGCAGGGCCATCACGCACAGCATGGCGGTGTAGCCCGCCGTGCCGATGGCCATGGCCTGCCGCGTGCTGATGGCATCCGGCAGCTTGACCAGCCAGTCGCCCTGAAGGCTGGCCTGCTCGGACATGCAACCCCAGCGGTTTTCGCCCAGCCCCCAACCGTTGTGCACCACCCGGTCACCAGGCTTGAAGCCGGCATGCGTACTGCTGATCACCACGCCCGCGCCGTCGATGCCGGCCACCATGGGCCAGGTGCGCACCACCGGGGCCTTCTGCGTGATGGCCAGGCCATCCTTGAAGTTGAGCGTGGAGTAGTCGATGTCGACCTGCACGTCTCCTGGGGGCAAAGACGCGGTCTCGATGGTCTTCACCGCGGCGCTGAACACACCGGTGGCATCCTTTTCCAGCAGCAAAGCTCGCATGGCGGCCTCTCCTGTTCCCTGAGGTTGATGATGTAAGGCCCATGTTATCCTTGACAGTTGTCCACAGCGCCCCGGATTGGCCGCAAAAGCGAACGCAACAGCAACCGCAATCGCGACCATCCCCCCAAGACGCCCGACATGCCCCGACACCATCGGAATCCACGCACTTCACTCGCCTGTACAACCGGCCTCGGATCCGGCATTGGGCTGCGCCGTGCGGTCGGAGTCCTGGCGGTCGTCGCATCCTTGACGGCATCCATCGCGCACGCACAACCCGAAGCACCGTCCGCAGGTGCGCCCATCGACCCTCTGGCGGCCATGTTGGTGGAACGTGGACTTCTGCCCGCAGCCACACCGCAGGCGGTGCGAAAGGTCAGCGACGCAGCCTCCGAATTGGTGCTGTCGGCGATGAACTTCCTGGGGGTGCGCTACCGCCGCGGCGGCTCCAGCACCGAAGATGGCTTCGATTGCAGCGGCTTCACGCGCCATGTGTTCGAAAATAGCGTGGGGCTGCTCTTGCCGCGCCGTGCGGACGAACAGGCTCGCCTGCCTGGCTTGGCCACGGTGGCACGTGAGGAGCTCAAGCCCGGCGACCTTGTGTTCTTCAACACCATGCGCCGCACCTTCTCCCACGTGGGCATCTACGTGGGCGACGGCAAGTTCATCCACGCCCCCAAACCCGGCGCCTCCGTGCGCATCGAGGACATGCGCGAGGCCTACTGGACCACGCGCTACACCGGCGCGCGCCGCGCCCCGATGGAAGACGGCGGCGCACTGGCTGGCCTGCGCAAAACCCTCAGCGGCTACCTGAACTCCGAAGAGCGCGGCACACCCTGATCTTCGGCGGCGGCACAATGTGCCCATGGGTGACGCCACCATTCCCTTGATCGACCTGCGCCACGCAGCCCTGCCCGCTCGCGTACCGACAGAGTTCGCCGCGCCCAGCGGCCTGCTGGCTGACCGCCTGGGTCGGCCACTGCGGGACCTCCGCATCTCGGTGACCGATCGGTGCAACTTCCGCTGCAGCTACTGCATGCCCAAGGAAGTCTTCGACAGCCAGTACAAGTTCCTGCCGCAGTCCTCGCTGCTGAGCTTCGAGGAAATCTCCCGCACGGCGCGCCTGTTCGCTGCCCACGGCGTCCAGAAGCTGCGCCTGACCGGGGGTGAGCCCCTGCTGCGCAAGCACCTGGAAGTGCTCATTGGCATGCTGTCCGAACTGCGCACGCCTGATGGCCACCCTCTGGACCTCACGCTGACCACCAACGCGTCCCTGCTGACCCGAAAGGCGCAGGCCCTGAAGGATGCCGGCCTGCAGCGCATCACCATCAGCCTGGATGCGCTGGACGACGCCATCTTCCGCCGCATGAACGACGTGGACTTCCCCGTGTCCGACGTGTTGGCCGGCATCGAAGCCGCCGCCAAGGTAGGCCTGGCGCCCATCAAGGTGAACATGGTGGTCAAGCAGGGGGTGAATGACCGCGAGATCGTGCCCATGGCGCGCTTCTTCCGCGAGCACTTCGGCAGTGCCGTGGTGCTGCGCTTCATCGAATACATGGACGTGGGCACCACCAACGGCTGGGCCATGGACCACGTGGTGCCCTCGGCTGAAGTGCGCCTTCGCCTGCACGAGGCCTTCGGTTTGGAACCGCTGGACCCCAACGCCGTCGGCGAAACCGCCGAGCGTTGGCGCTACACCGACGGGCGCGGCGAGGTGGGTTTCATCTCCAGCGTCACGCAGGCCTTCTGCCGCGACTGCAACCGCGCGCGCCTGTCCACCGAGGGCCGCCTGTACCTGTGTCTGTTCGCCAGCCGCGGCTTCGACCTGCGCGAGCTGTTGCGCAACGGCGCCAGCGACGCGGAGATGGCCGCGGCCATCGGCCTCATCTGGAGCGAACGCGAGGACCGCTATTCGGAACTGCGAGGGCAGAACGCCGCCCCGGCCGACAGCGGTGCGCGCAAGGTTGAAATGCATTACATCGGCGGTTGACCGTCGAGGATCATATGGACAGCATCGAACGCGAAGACATCACCGGCCTGATCCTGGCCGGTGGACGAGGCAGCCGGATGGGCGGCGTCGACAAGGGCCTGCAGAACCACATGGGTGCCCCGCTGGCGCTGCATGCGCTGATGCGCCTGGCGCCCCAGGTGGGACAGGTGCTGATCAACGCCAACCGCAACCTCAGTGCCTATGAAGCCCTGGAGGTGCCTGTGGTGCCCGACAGCACCCCCGACTTCGCCGGCCCTCTGGCCGGCATGCTCACGGGCCTGGAGAACTGCGAAACCGGCTGGCTGGTGACGGTGCCCTGCGATTCGCCCAACTTCCCGTTGAACCTGGTGGAACGCCTGGCCCAGGCGGCCGTGGCCCAGCAGGCCCTGGTGGCCATGGCCACTGCGCCGGAAGAGGACGGAACCCGGCGCCCGCAGCCGGTGTTCTGCCTCCTGCACAGCAGCACCTTGGAAAGCCTGACCGCCTTTTTGCAACGCGGCGGCCGCAAGATCGACCAATGGACCGCCACCCAACCGCACGTTTTGGTGGACTTCGATGACGCGCAGGCCTTCCGCAACGCCAACACCCTGGCCGAGCTGCATCAGCTTTCGGCATGAACACCCCCGCCGATCGCCCCACCCTGCAGGCCATTGCCGACAGCCTGGCGGGCTACGATACCAGCTCGCTCCCGGTTGAACGGGCGCAGGCCTTCATCTCAAGGCTGGTGCCCACGGTTCAAGGTCATGAGCAGTTGGCGCTGCGCAGCGCACTGGGCCGTGTCTTGGCCGAGCCGGTGCTTTCACCGATTGATGTGCCTTCGCATGACAACTCCGCCATGGACGGCTATGCCCTGCGCGGGGCCGACTTGCGCAGCGACGGCCCCACGTTGCTGACGGTGGTGGGCAAGGGATTGGCCGGCGCGCAGTTCGAGGGCACGGTTTCCGTTGGGCAATGCGTGCGCATCACCACCGGGGCGGTCATGCCTGCCGGCCTGGACACGGTGGTGCCGCAGGAATTCACCTCGCTTGAAGGCGGCCAGGTTCGCATTGAGCCCGGCGTGGTTCGCACTGGCGACAACCGGCGCCTGGCTGGCGAGGATTTGGCACGCGGCTCGGTCGCCCTGCCGCAAGGCCGGCTCATCACCCCATCCGACCTGGGCGTGGCAGCATCGTTGGGCCGCGCCGAACTTACGGTCAAGCGGCGCCTGCGCGTGGCTTTCTTCTCCACGGGCGACGAACTGCGTTCGGTGGGTGAGCCGCTGGATGAAGGCTGCGTGTACGACAGCAACCGCTACACCATCTGGGGCATGCTGCAACGCCTGGGTTTTGTAGAAGTGATGGACATGGGTGTGGTGCGCGACAACGCGGCCTCGTTGGAAGCCGCCTTCCGCGAAGCTTCGGCCTGTGCCGACGCCATCATCACCTCCGGTGGCGTCAGCGTGGGTGAGGCCGACCACACCAAGCAGGTGATGGCCGCGCTGGGCGACGTCGTGTTCTGGCGCATCGCCATGCGGCCAGGCCGACCCATGGCCATTGGCCGCATCCAGGACGGCGCCATCCTCTTTGGCCTGCCGGGCAACCCGGTGGCGGTGATGGTGACCTTCTATGCCTTCGTCCGCCAAGCCCTGATGCAGATGGCCGGAATACAGGGCCAGCCGTTGACCATGTTGCGTGCGCGCTGCCTCACCGCCTTGCGCAAGAAGCCCGGCCGCACCGAATACCAGCGAGGCATCGTCACGCGCGGGTCGGATGGCCAATGGGAAGTGCGCATCACCGGTGCCCAGGGGTCGGGAATCCTCAGCAGCATGAGCGTGGCCAACGGCCTGGTGGTCTTGCCGCATGAGAGCGGCAATGTCGCCGAGGGCGACGTGGTGGATGTGTGGCCCTTCGAAGGCCTGGTGTAGGCGGCCCGGCCTGTACGGCCCTTTTTAACGCGCCCCCGCCTGGGCCGCGCCACGGTTGGCCAGCTCGTCGGCCCGCTCATTGCCCACATCACCGTTGTGGCCCTTCACCCAGTGCCACTGCACGGTGTGGGCCGCCGCCAGTTCGTCCAGTGCCTGCCACAGGTCGATGTTCTTCACGGGCTTGCGGTCAGCCGTCTTCCAGCCACGCGCCTTCCAGCCCTTGATCCAAGTGGTGATGCCCTGGCGCACGTACTCGCTGTCGGTGTAGAGGTCGATGGCACAGGGGCGCTTGAGCGCGCTCAAGGCCTGGATCACCGCCGTGAGCTCCATGCGGTTGTTCGTGGTGGCGCGCTCTCCGCCGAAGAGTTCACGCTCATGTTCGCCGAACTGCAGCCACGCACCCCAACCGCCTGGGCCTGGGTTGCCCTTGCAGGCTCCGTCGGTGTAGATGGTCACGCGCTCGCCGCCGCTCATGCACCGCCCTCTTCACGCTTGGGGGGCAGGACTGGTGCGCCACTCATGGGCATCACCCGATGGCGCCCGTGGGCCGCCACCGCCGGCGCCGCGGCCTTGCGCGTCTTGGCGTTGCGGGCCAAGCCCACCACACGCACGCCGCGCACGCGTTTGACGGCCATCACCGCATACACCCCGCCCAGCACCGGCCACCAGCGGTCTCCCACCGACTCCATCCAACGCAAGCGCTCCAGCCACGCCCCGCGGCTCACCGGCGGCGCGTAGCACCCAAAACGCCCCCCCTCGACTTCGAAGCTCAGGAGACGCAACCAATCACGCAACCGCCAGTAGCCGATCCAGTCGTCGGGGCTCCAAGTGGACCGCCGCCGCGCCAGCCCCCACAGGCTGGCCGGGTTGAAGCCCGTGATCAGCAGGCGGCCCTCGGGGCGCAGCACCCGTTCCGCCTCGCGCAGCGTCTGGTGGGCATCGGCGGCGGTCTCCAAGGTGTGCGGCATCACCACCAGGTCCAGGCTTGAGGCGGGGAACGGCAAGGCGTGGAACTCGGCGCACAGGTGGGCCGTAGCGCCCGACAGTGCGCGGGAATCGGCGTCGGGTGCAGTGCCCGGTCCAGTGGCAAACCCCTGCATGGGCGGATCGCCGAGCCCCTCGTCGTGAGGCTGCAGCCTCCACCGATGCGGCATGCGGTTGTGACGCAGGGCATCGAGTTCCACCAGTCCCAACTGCACCGCGTGGTAGCCGAACGCGTCACTGACCCACTGGTCAATCTGCGCCTGCTCCCATGCCAGGGCGTGCGCACCGAGCACGGTCTGCCCCCAGGGGACTCCGGTGGCCGGGGGTGGGTTTCTATAATCGGCGTTGATGTTGACGTCCCTCATTTCATGATCGAACTGCTCAGTCTCCCGGCCTTCACCGACAACTACATCTGGATGGTGCACAACGGCCGCGAAGCCGTGGTGGTGGACCCTGGGGATGCGGGGGTCGTACGTCGTGCCCTGCAAGACCGAAAGCTCAGTCTGCAGTCGATTCTAGTGACGCACCATCACCCTGACCATACGGGCGGCGTCGACGACCTGCGCGACCTGCTGCAGGGCAGCGTGTACGCCCCCAGGCAAGAACAGACCCCCGAGCCGCGCACCGTGCTTGACGGTGGGCAGACCCTGACCGTGCTGGGCCAAACCGTGCGCGTGCTCGATGTTCCAGGGCATACGGCCGGCCACATTGCCTACGTGATGGAGCCCGACGGTCAGGACCCCATCCTCTTCTGTGGCGACACCCTTTTCTCCGGTGGATGTGGCCGCCTCTTCGAAGGAACGCCCGCCCAGATGCATGCGTCCCTGGCTCTGCTGGCAGCACTGCCTTCAAGCACCCGCGTGTGCTGTGCGCATGAATACACCTTGTCCAACCTGCGCTTTGCCCGCTCCGTGGAGCCCGGCAACACCGACCTCGCAGACTACACGCGGGTCTGCGAATCCCTGCGCGAGCAAGGCCAGCCCACCCTGCCCTCGCGCATCGACACCGAGCGGCGCATCAACCCATTCCTGCGCTGCACGGTGCCCGAGGTTTGCCAGAGTGCGCAGGCCCAAGGCGCGGCCGGCGACAACCCCGTGGCCGTACTGGCCGCCCTGCGCGAGTGGAAGAACCGTTTCTGATGCACACCCCTCACCCCGGATTGATCGCGGCCCCTTCCCGCGCGCCTTGGACGTCCGCACTCGCCGGCATCCTGCTGGCGATGGCCTTTGCCGTGCTGCCGGGCTGCGCCAGCCTCAACGGCCCCGCGGGCTCGGGCCTCGAGAACATTCCGAACGCCACCGTGGTCACCACCCCGGGCCCCGACGCCACACCGGAGGCCTCGCGCACGGGTGTGGGCGCCGCCGCCGCAACGGCCACCGGCCCTTCGGTGTCCGCGCCGCCCACCCCGCCAGCGGTGGCCACCACCGGGCGCGTGGGCCTGGACAGCCTGAACCCGGACCAACCCATCCGGTTCGACGAGCCCGATGCCAAGCGCGACCTGTGGCAACGCATCCGAGGTGGCTACGCGATTCCCGACCTTCAGAACGACCAACTCGTGTTGAGCACCGAGCAGTGGTACGCCACGCGGCCGGACTACGTGCAGCGCATGACCTCGCGCGGCGCGCGCTACCTGTTCCACATCGTTGAAGAGGTGCAGAAGCGCAAGCTCCCCACCGAACTGGCCCTGCTGCCCTTCATTGAAAGCGCCTTCAACCCCCAGGCGCTGAGCACCGCCAAGGCATCGGGCATGTGGCAGTTCATGCCGGCCACGGGGCGTGATTTCTCGCTCAAGCAGAACGTCTTCCGCGACGACCGCCGTGACGTGTTGGCCTCCACCCGTGCGGCGCTGGACTACCTGACGCGCCTGCACGCGCAGTTCGGCCATTGGCATCTGGCCCTGGCGGCCTACAACTGGGGCGAAGGCAATGTGCAACGGGCCATCCAGCGCAACCAACGCGCGGGCCTGCCCACGGACTATGAAAGCCTGCGCATGCCCGACGAAACACGGCGCTACGTGCCCAAGCTCCTGGCGGTGAAGAACATCGTCACGCGGCCCGAGGCCTACGGGCTTTCGCTGCCCCCGCTGGAGAACCACCCCTACTTCCTGACCGTGCCCATCGAGCGCGACATCGACGTGGCCATGGCCGCACGCCTGGCCGGCATGGACGAGGACGAGTTCGCAGCCCTGAACCCGCAGCACAACAAGCCGGTGATCCTGGCCGCGGGCACCCCGCACATCCTGCTGCCCTACAGCAACGCCGAGCGCTACTTGGCGGAATTGGAGCGCCACAAGGGCGCGCTCGCCTCTTGGACCGCCTGGGTGGCACCGAAGACGCTGCGCACCAGCGAAGCCGCCAAACTCACTGGAATGGAGGAGTCGCGGCTGCGCGAAGTCAACCGCATTCCGCGCGGCATGATGATCCGCCAAGGTTCGGCCCTGCTGATCCCCCGTCATGGGCGGCATCAGCAGGATGTGAGCGAACAGGTGGCCGACAACGGCTCGATCAGCCTGCAGCGCGAGGCTGCAGCGAAAGCGAAGTCGAAGCCGGGCGCCCCCGCAAAAACCGCAGCGGCCAAGGCGAAACCGGGTTCGAGCTCGACCAATGTGGCATCGACCAAGAGCAAGCCCACGCCGAAGGCTGCAGTCAGTAACCCTCCCAGCAAGGACTCGCGGCCCCGTGTGGCCGCAGCCCCTTCGGATTCAACCGTCAGGCGCTGAGGTTCAGCGCCGATGCGCAAGGGCGTGCGCGATGGTGGAGAGATCCACGAATTCGAGCTCACTGCCCACCGGTACGCCACGAGCCAGGCGGCTGACCTTCAGAGGCAAGGCCTCCAAAGCCACACCCAGGGCATGGGCTGTGGCCTCACCTTCCGCAGTGAAGCTCAGGGCCAGGATGACTTCGCGCAATTCAGGGTCACGGGCGCGCTGCAACAGCGACTCGAAGCCGATGTCCTCAGGGCCCGTACCGCCCAGGGGGCTCAACCGCCCCATCAGCACGAAGTAACG
>JAIYCN010000102.1 GCA_027487995.1 Rubrivivax sp.
CTCCAACTCGGCGCCGCGGCTGGGCAGCAGAGCCCTCACCAGCGCCAAGCCCTGCACGCCGGGCGGGAGGCTCTCCAGGCGCGGTGGACTGGGCCAGTGCCCCGGGTTGCCGATGTCGACTTCTGCGCGGTCGGCTACCCAACGAACCGAACAGCTCAGTCGAGCCCCCTGACCGGGATCATCGTCAGCCGCACAAGGGGCACCTGTTCCATGCTTGAGCGCATTGGTCATGAGTTCATTGAGCACCAGTGCCAATCCACCGGCCTGGTCGGGATGAACGCGATGGAGGTAGGTGCGGTGCGAGGAGTCGGTTGACGCATCACCCAGGTGTGCCCAGAGCGTCGTGCGCAGGGCCTGTGTGGCCGAGGGATCCCATGCAGGGCCGGCCTGCACGGGATGTCCACTCACCGCGTCCGGGGACACGCCCACCGGCGCCTCCCTGTGAACATGGGGCTGTACGCCGAACAAGGCGCCCACCGTGCGCGCCACGGCGTCCACGAGTTGAAACACATCCGGCGGCTGGCCGTCGGGCAACTGCAGTCCATAAACCTGGGCCATGGCCTGCAGCTGCGCTGCAGCCGATTCGAGCCAGGGCGCTGCAGCCGGCTGCAAGGCGGCCTGATGCCGCAAGAGGCCTGAGACGCCTTGAAGGTTGTTCTTGAGGCGGTGATGCACCTCGCGCACCAGAAGATCCCGCTGGTTGCGCAAGTCGGCTGCATCGGGCGCAGCGGCCTGAGTGGCAGCAGCCGCGTTGCAGCACATCAACCGTATCTCGGTGCCCGTGGCCTCGACCGCGATCAACCACATCTCGGGTTGAGAGGCCACCAACCGCGGCCATGCATGGTGAGAAGTGGATCCCACGGTACCGGAGGCAATCGCCTGTGCCAAGGGCTGCCAGCCCGGGGGGGGTACGTCCAGGCCCCAGAGCCAGTCCAGGCCGGGCACCGGTGCGTTCAGGACGATGTCGGATGCGCCGGCTTCAATCAGCAGATCACGACCACCCTGGTTGGTCCAGAGAATGTGCCGCTTGGAGAGGTCCACGCACAGCAGGGCGACCGCGCTGTTGGGGACCCAACCGGATCCGTCATCCATTGATGTAATCGAACAGGGACATGCGCTGCACCAACGCGTAGCTCTTGAGCGCAGCGTCGTAGCCGGTTTGCTGGTTCTGGAAATCCGACACGGCGGCCGTCATGTCCAGGTCCTCGGCGGCGCTGCGTTCCTTCTGTCCGTACAAGCGAAGGTCGGCGATACGCGCTTCGGTCTGGTCAATGCTTTCCAGCATGGCGCCCACCCGCGAGCGCGCGCCCTGCACCAGCGTGAGGGCACTGTCCATGTCCCGCAAGCCGGTGGCAATCGACTGTGAGCGTTGAGCGCTGGTCATGACCGGATTCTTGAGGTTGGCAACGGCGCTGTCGAGGACATCGAACACATTCAGTGATGGTTCGGACGGTGAAATCGTGAACGTATCCCCATTGGCCGGCGCGCCGCGGATGGTGAAGGCCATGCCGTCCACCACCACGGCCGATCCGGGCTGAAGGGGCACGGTGGTGGTGGCCGCCACGGCACCGCCGCTGCCCAGTCGGTCCACCACGGCATTGCCGCCATTGATGGTGACGCGGTAGCTGGCACCCGTAAGCGCCGAAGGATCGGCCACTTGACCGCCATCAATCCAGGCGGTGCTGCTCGGAGGTGTCCCCGGGGCCGTGACGAAGACGCCGTTGCCGGTGCGCCCTGCGGCCCAGGCCAGGCGACCATCCACGGTGACCGGCAAGGGGTTTTCGCTGGCCACCATCTGGTCACCGCTCTGCCCGGCGTAGCGCACCCCCTGGGGTCCGTCGATGAACGGAGCCGTACGGGCGCCCTGGCCGGCAAAGAGGAAGCCGCCCGAGCCGTCATCGCGGTTGGCCACCACCAGCAACTGCGCACGCAGGTCTCGCATTCGGTTCCCCAGCACTTCGCGCTCCCCGGCGGAATAGGTAGGATTGCCCGAGGCCACGATCAGTTCGCGCGCCTCCTGCAACAGTGATGTGGCGTCCCCCAACGCGGCCTCGCTCAGGACCATCGCGTTGCGGCTGGCCTCCAGGGCCCGCAGATTGGTGTCGGCACGCGAAACCGTGGCCAGCGCCCGCTCCGCCCGCGCCGCCGCCGTGGGGTCGTCACTGGCGCGAACCACGCGTTTGCCGCTGGTGAGTTGTTCCTGAGTGCGCGCCAGGCTTTGCTGGCGCCGCTGAAGTTCGTCCAAGCCATTGCTGAACAGGTTCTGCGAGGAAACTCGGTTGATCTGGGCCATCGCGTGTGTCCTCGGGATTCAGGTGTTCAAAGAGATGAGGTGGGACTTCAGGGAGTCAAGCCTGCTGGGCCGTGAGGTCGGGGAACTGGATCCGCGGGCTCATCGTGCGGCCATGTCCAGAAGCGTGTCGAAGACCGATTGCGCCACCTGCAGAACCTTGGCCGCGGCCTGGTACTGCTGCTGCTGGTGCACCAAGTGAGCCGCTTCCTCGTCCAGGTTCACGCCGGCCTGCGCAGTGCGGCGCTGTTCCGAGGCGGCCAAGACGCCTGCGGAAATCCGGCTGGCGGTTTGCGAACCTTGAACCCGCACCCCGATGTCGCCGATCATGCCGGCGTACGCCTCCGTCACGGAGTTGCCGCCCACAAAGCGTTCCTCGCGCAGATTGGCCAAGGCCATCGCGTTGCCATTGTTGGCGCTGGGGTTGAGCGTGGGGCCCAAGTCCAGACGATCGCCCGCGGCCGGCACGCCGCGCAGGTCCAGGGACAGACGGCCATCGAGCACCAAGGGCTGCCCAGCCACCCAGGTACCGTTGTAGGTCGTGCCGTTCTCCGTCCAGGCGTAATTCAGTGCACCGGCAGGGGATGCTGCAGCCCCGGTGAAGGTCAGGGTGCTGCTGGGGGCCGGACCATTCAGGGGTACCAGTATGGACAAGGACACAAAGGTCATCGTGCCCTTGTTGTCGGGCCTCACGGATGCCACCAGCGGCGCAGCCGCGGCCAGTTCTTCCGGCCGCGCC
>JAIYCN010000406.1 GCA_027487995.1 Rubrivivax sp.
GATCGGGATGGCCGCGGGCGGGCCGCCGCTTCGATTCACGCCGCGATGCCGCCGAAGCCGATGGAGGGACGGGGGCGGGCACCGGGCTTGTGCCGGCACTCGGCCTCGAGGGCGGCGGCCCAGTCTTCCGGGCTCCGGAGCGGCCGGAAGCGGTGCTGACGGGCCACCACCGCGAAATCCCCGGGCGCGAGGGCCGTCAGCCGGCTGACGCGCCCTTCGACCTCGGCGTCGGCCAGCGGCAATCCGGCGGTGGCCAAATGGGCCCGCAGCAGCGAGACCGCCTGCTCGGGGCGCAAGTGGTCGAACTTCGCCTTGAGATCAAACCGGCGGAGTGCCGCCGGATCGAAGCCATCGATCAGGTTGGTCGAGGCCACGAACAGCCCGGTGAAGTTTTCCATCTGGGTGAGGAACTCGTTCACCTCGGTGACCTCCCAGTTCCGCTGCGCGCGGCGGCGGTCCTGCAGGAACGAGTCGACCTCGTCGATCAGGAGCACGGCCCCGGACTCGCCCGCCTCGCGGAAGGCGGCGGCGATCTGCTTCTCGGCCACCCCGACGAACGGGCTCAGGAGGTCCGAGGCGCGGCGCACCAGCAGGCCCCGGCCGAGGGAGCGGGCCAGGTGCAGGGCGAAGGCGGTCTTCCCCGTGCCCGGCGGCCCGTAGAGGCACAGGCGGCCCGCCCCCGCGGTCCGGAGGCCCTCCACCAGGTCCACGGGGTTGACGTCACTGTTGATGAACCGCGGGTCATACACCTCCGGGGAGGCGGCGTGGAGCTTCAGGGTGGAATGGCCCTGCGCGCGGAGGGTCTGGTTGACCAGCGCCTCCAACTGGCGTGAGGCATCGAGGCCGGGCGTCGCGGCGGCCACGGCCGCGACGACTCCCGCCGCGCGTTGGATCACGGCCGGGGTCAGCTGCGGGTGCTCCGCGAGCCGGGCGAGGGTCGGGGGCGCCACCGCCACGGGGAGATCCTTCAGCTGGGCCTCGCGCGCCGCCTGCGGCGGCACCTTGAGTTCCAGCGTGAAATCAAAGCGGCGGATGTAGGCCGCGTCGAGTGCCTCGACCGCGTTGGTGAGGTAGAACGTGATGGTGGCGTTCTGCTCCAGCATCCGGTTCATCCAGCCCTTGAACGCCCCGCTGCGCTGGCCGCCGAACCCGAACGGGAACGGGCGCGGGAAGACATCCTCGATCTCATCGAAGCACAGCAGGGCCCGGCGCCGGGCGGTGAACTCCTGCGCCACCCGCAGGGCCTGCAGGCGCGACCCGCTCCCGATGGCGTCGCCGTCGGAGTCCTCCGTGCTGACCTCGTAGACCTCGGCCCCCAGTTCCCGGCCGAGCAGGCGGACCAGTTGGGTTTTCCCGCAGCCCGGCGGACCGTGGAGGAGGACGTTGACGCCCTTGCGGCCGGTGCGAAGCGCCTCGCTCAAGTAGGTGCGCAAGGCGGTGCCCAGTTCCCCCAGGTGCCCGAAGTTCGCCCACGCCATCGCGGGCGCCGGCGCCGGCACGACCCGGTCGCGGAGCGCCTTCAGCGGGTCGAAGTTGGCCTCGCGCATCGCCGACGCGAACCCGCGGGAGGTCCAGTCCCACTTGCCGAGCAACCGCAGGGACGAGCGGTCGCGCTTGAGCAACTGGGAGGACATCAGGCGCGAGTGGGCGGAGAAGACCCGGCCGACTTCGGCCGCGGTGAGTCCGGTGGCCGTGGCGACCGCGTGATCGGCCATCCGGTCGTCCAGATCGTGGCCGAGGCAGTTCGCGGCGGCGTCGAGGGTGGACTCCGTCCCGAGCATCAAAATGAAGGCCAGCACCAGGCACTCGGGGGCGGACAGGTCGAGGAGCTTGCCCACCGCGGCGACGCTGGCCTGGGTGTCCGGGTCGAGGCCCGCGAGCGGGGCGCGCCCGTGGAGCAGGCGCTCGACCCGGAGGATGCGCCGCTGCAGCCCCTTCCGCAACCGGGGGAGGGCGCCGGGATCGTCGGCGTCCCAATCCTCCCCGAGTTGCTGCGCCACCTCGCCCGCCACCTGCAGCCGGGAGGGGGGCCGGGGGAGCTTGGGGCGGCGGGCGGGGCCGGCCTTCTCGTCCAGTTCGTCCAGGATCAGGTCCAGCTCATCCTTCGGCTTGGCCCGGCGCGCCGGAATCCCGGGGAAGGAGGCGCCCCCGACGCTTTCGAGGCTGAGGTGGAGGAGCCGGAGGCCCCAGAGGGTGACGAGGGGAGCGGGCGAGGAACTCATTCCTGCACGATATCGAATGACCTCAGCCAAATGCTGACCGACATCCGCCGGACGCGCCGGAAAATCGCGCCCGACCGGCGGACGAACTGGGCGGGCCGGGGCGCGCGCTGACGCACCTTACGGGCACGGTGATCGACACGATCCGCTGGGTCACGGGTTGATCCGGACGGAAGCCACCCGCCGAGGCGCGGATCCGTTCATCGCACACCGGTGGACGAGCAAGGCACCCGGTGCTCCACCGGCCACGTCCCCCCGCTGTTGCCTCCTTTCCCGCGCCCGTGGAGCGGCCCGTCAGACCCGGCCGAGGGCCTTGACCCGATCGCGGAGCGCTCAGCCTGACGTCGCCGAAGCACGCCGGCCCGGGGAAGGATTCCCTGGCTACACCAATCCGCCCCAAGGGCCCGCGAAGGGTTTAGTTCGACGAATGGGCCGACGGAGCCCCGGCGTGACGCCCCGCTGACCAGCGCGACCCCTCACGGCTTGCCATTGCCCCCCGCCCGCCCCAAGACCACCGCTCCGACGCCGCA
Source organism: Rubrivivax sp. (assembly GCA_027487995.1). Classification (GTDB taxonomy): domain Bacteria; phylum Pseudomonadota; class Gammaproteobacteria; order Burkholderiales; family Burkholderiaceae_C; genus RFTU01. Next base: position 2,750 of record JAIYCN010000406.1, read on the forward strand.
GC
>JAIYCN010000030.1 GCA_027487995.1 Rubrivivax sp.
CGCCGGTGGCTGGGTGGCCAGGTTGATGTCGGCCACGCCCTCGCCCATGGTGGCGGCCAGTTCCTTGTGCACGATTCCCACCAGGGCCTGCCCCGGGTTCAGCGACCCCACCACCTCCTGGCCCAGTGCCTTGTCCTTCACGCGTGCAATGAAATCGCGCACCACCGGCAGCGCCACGTCTGCTTCCAGCAGGGCCATGCGCACCTCTCGCAGCATGTCCTGCACGTTCGATTCGGTGATGCGCGCCTGTCCGCGCATGGTCTTGACGAGTTGCGACAGGCGGTCGGTGAGGGTGGAGGCCATGAGGATGTGGGAAAGCGGGCCGTGCGGCGGGGCTGTGTGCGGGGGATCGCTACACTTTGGAAATGAGTGTATCGGTTAGCCCTGAGGCCCTGCTGGCGCTGCTGGCCTGCGCCGCCTATGGTCTGGCCACCTTGCGCGGACGCGAAGTGGCCCGCGGGCCCTCGATGGCCTTGGTAGCCGGTTGGCTGCTGCACGGAGCGGCGCTTGCGGTCGATGTATCCGGTTGGGGCACCGACGGTGGCGCGCGCTTCGGCTTTGCCCCCGCGCTCTCCGGCGCCGTGTGGCTGGTGCTGGCGGTCCACGCGGTGGAAAGCCGCTTCGTTCCCCTGCCCGGCGTCCGGCGTGCGCTGGCGGCCATGGGCGTGGTCGTTTCCGGCCTCATCGTCTTTTTTCCGGGCGACATCGCCCTGAAGGTGTCCTCTCCCCTGATGCCGCTGCACCTGCTGCTGGGCATTGCCTCTTATGGGTTGTTCGGTGCGGCCGTCATCCACGGCGTGATGCTGGATTCGGCCGAGCGTGCCTTGCGCCGCCGCCCCGGCGCCGCGGCTGCCACGGCTGGTGGGGCAGGCGGTTCGCCGCCCACCCTGTTCGGTCTGCCCCTCATGCGTCTGGAGCGGCTGACCTTCCGGTTCGTCGAGGCGGGCTTCACCGTGCTCAGCCTGGCCCTGCTCATCGGCGGGCTGGCCAGCCTGCTCGGTCATGCGCAGTGGCGTTGGGACCACAAGACGGTGTTTTCCATCCTGGGTTGGGCCACCTTTGCGGCGCTCATCACCGGCCGTCATCTGCGCGGCTGGCGCGGTCGTCGGGCCACCCGGTGGCTGTACGCCGGTGCGCTGCTGCTGGTCCTGGCCTACATCGGCTCTCGCTTCGTGGCCGAGGTGTTGCTCAACCGGGGGACCGGCGCATGATGAAGTGGTTGCTGTTGGCGGTGGTGGTCGTTGGCGTTCTGTGGTGGTTGGGACGTGGGCGCAAGGGCGGCTCCGATGGCCCCAAGTCTGGAGACGGAACTTCTCGCTCTGCGCAGTCGTCGGGAAAGGCACCCGGGGTGCCCGAGGCCATGGTGGCCTGTGCGCATTGCGGAGTGCTGCTGCCCAAGAGCGATGCCTTGGAGGGTGCCACGGACAAGCGCCCGTACTGCAGCGAGGGCCACCGGCGAGCGGGAAGTGGCTGACGACCGGCCCGCACAGGCGGCTCGCGAATGGGTGCAGGGCTGGTGGAGCGGCGCGCGGGCAATCCGCTCACCCAACTTCGGGCCCCGACCGGCAGGCCCCGCCGGCATGGTTGATCTGGTGGTGCTGCATTCGATCAGCCTGCCGCCCGGCATCTACGAGGGCGACGCCGTCGAACGGCTCTTCACGAACACGCTGGACTGCGCGGAGCACCCCTATTACGCGGACCTTCTCGGCCTGCAGGTCTCCGCGCATTTCTTCATCCGACGATCCGGAGATGTCCTGCAGTTCGTGTCGGTCGACGACCGCGCCTGGCATGCGGGGGTGTCCTGTTGGCGCGGGCGGGACAACTGCAACGACCATTCGGTGGGCATCGAACTGGAGGGTCTTGAAGGCGACCGGTTTGAACCCGAACAGTACGCGGCGCTCCAGCGCCTCATTCGCGCGCTGGCCGTGCAGCTGCCCTTGACCGACATCGCCGGTCACGAGCACATCGCGCCGCAGCGCAAGCGTGATCCCGGGCCCGGTTTTGAGTGGCCGGAACTGAAAAATTTGATACGTGAGTTATCACTTCGCTTCCCGGCCACAACCGGCGACGAGGGGCTTTCGTCCCCCTGAAGTCACTTCGACTGCCATTCGGAAATACACTAGGGATAGTGTCTTGAGCAACGATGGCCCACTAGATATAGTGGGCCACCTGCCTACTCCGTGAAGTACTGCCGCAACCCGCCGGTTGCGTCACTCCCCCAAGCGTCCACCCACACCACACCACAACAAGGGACCCCCTATGGAAGCCATGACCCTCGGCCAATCGACGACCTCTGTTCTGCCCCCCGCCGCCGCGGGTGGTGCGCCTGCCGCCATGTCGATTTCCGCCTATCAGGGTTATCAGATCATTCGCCGCAACGGCGCTGTGGTGTCCTTCGAGCCCAGCAAGATCGCCGTGGCGCTGATGAAGGCCTTCCTGGCCGTTCACGGCACCCAGGGGGCGGCTTCGGCCAGCGTGCGTGAGACGGTCGAAGGCCTCACCGAGGCCGTGGTGCGCGCCCTGCTGCGTTCGCGTCCGGGTGGCGGCACCTTCCACATTGAGGACGTGCAGGACCAGGTGGAACTGGGCCTGATGCGCAGCGGCCACCATGAAGTTGCCCGTGCCTATGTCCTCTATCGCGAGCGCCGGGCCCAGGAGCGCGCCAAGCAAGGTCAGTCCGAAGTGGCGGTGGCGTCCTCGGGTCTGATGGTCACCGACGCCGGGCAGCGCGTTCCCCTTGATGAGGCCCGCCTGCATTCCCTGGTGGAGTCCGCTTGCGCCGACCTGGGCGCCGACGTGAGGGCCGAGCCCATCCTGGCCGAAACCCGTCGCAACTTGTATGACGGCGTGCCCATCGACGAGGTCTACAAGGCGTCCATCCTGGCCGCACGCACGCTGATCGAGAAGGAGCCCGGCTACACCCGCGCCACCGCTCGGCTGCTGCTGCACACGATCCGCAAGGAGATCGTGGGCCGCGAGCTCACCCAGGCCGAGATGGTGCAGGCCTACGCCGAGTACTTCCCCAAGTTCATCAAGAAGGGCGTTGAAGCCGAGCTGCTGGACGACAAGCTGCTGCAGTACGACCTGGCCAAGCTGGGCGCGGCGCTGAAGGCCGACCGCGATCTGCAGTTCGACTACCTGGGCTTGCAGACCCTCTATGACCGCTACTTCCTGCACATCAATGAAACCCGCATCGAGATGCCGCAGGCCTTCTTCATGCGGGTGGCCATGGGCCTGGCGTTGAACGAAATTGACCGCGAAACCCGCGCCATCGAGTTCTACAACGTCCTGTCCACGTTTGATTTCATGAGCTCCACGCCCACGCTGTTCAACAGCGGCACGCGTCGCTCGCAGTTGTCGTCCTGCTACCTCACCACGGTGGCCGACGACCTGGACGGCATCTACGAAGCCCTGAAGGAAAACGCGCTGCTGTCCAAGTTCGCCGGTGGCCTGGGCAACGACTGGACCAACGTCCGCGCGCTGGGCTCCTACATCAAGGGCACCAACGGCAAGAGCCAGGGCGTGGTGCCCTTCCTCAAGGTGGTCAACGACACGGCCGTGGCCGTGAACCAAGGCGGCAAGCGCAAGGGAGCGGTGTGCGCCTACCTGGAGAGCTGGCACCTGGACATCGAAGAGTTCCTGGAGCTGCGCAAGAACACGGGTGACGACCGCCGCCGCACCCATGACATGAACACCGCCAACTGGATCCCCGACCTGTTCATGAAGCGGGTGCTCGAAGGCGGAGACTGGACCCTCTTCTCGCCCTCCACCTGCCCCGACCTGCACGACAAGTTCGGCACCGCCTTTGAAGAGGCCTACACCGCCTACGAGCGCAAGGTCGACAGCGGTGAAATCAAGCTCTACAAGCGCATGCCGGCCAAGGACCTGTGGCGCAAGATGCTGTCGATGCTGTTCGAAACCGGCCATCCCTGGATCACCTTCAAGGACGCCTGCAACGTGCGTTCGCCGCAGCAGCATGTGGGCGTGGTGCATTCGTCCAATCTGTGCACCGAGATCACGCTCAACACCAACGACAGCGAAATCGCGGTGTGCAACCTCGGTTCGGTCAACCTGTCCCAGCACCTGAAGGACGACGGCCAGGGCGGCAAGACCATCGACCACGACAAGCTCAAGAAGACGGTGTCGGTGGCCATGCGCATGCTCGACAACGTCATCGACATCAACTACTACGCCGTCAAGAAGGCGCGTGACTCCAATCTGCGGCACCGTCCGGTGGGCTTGGGTGTCATGGGCTTCCAGGACGCGCTGTACCAGATGCGCCTGCCTTATGCGTCCAACGAAGCGATTGAATTCGCCGACCGCTCGATGGAAGCCCTGTGCTATTACGCCTACTGGGCCTCGACCGACCTGGCCGCCGAGCGTGGTCGCTACAGCAGCTTCCGCGGCTCGCTGTGGGACCGTGGCATCCTGCCGCTGGACTCGGTGAAGCTGTTGTCCGAGCAGCGCGGTGGCTATGTCGAGGTCGACCTGTCCGCGACGATGGACTGGGACGCACTGCGGTCGCGCATCGCCACCCACGGCATGCGCAACAGCAACTGCGTGGCCATCGCCCCCACGGCCACCATCTCCAACATCATCGGCGTGGACGCCTCCATCGAGCCCTGCTTCGGCAACCTCTCGGTGAAGTCCAACCTGTCCGGCGAGTTCACCGTCATCAACGAGTACCTCATCCGCGACCTCAAGCGTCTGGGCCTGTGGGACGACGTGATGATCATGGACCTCAAGCACTTCAAGGGCTCGCTCTGGCCCATCGACCGTGTGCCGGTTGAGTTGAAGCGCCTGTATGCCACGGCCTTCGAAGTCGAGCCGGTATGGTTGGTTGAAGCCGCTGCACGTCGCCAGAAGTGGATCGATCAGGCGCAGTCGCTCAACATCTACATGGCCGGTGCATCGGGCAAGAAGCTCGATGAAACCTACAAGCTCGCATGGACGCGCGGTCTGAAGACCACCTACTACCTGCGCACGCAAAGTGCCACGCACGTGGAGATGAGCACGGTCAACCGTGGACAACTCAACGCCGTGCCCACCGCGGGTGGTTCGGCCGCTGGTGCATCGGCAGTTGATGCCGCTGCGGCGCAGGCCCGTGCACAACAAGATGCAGCGGTGCCGGCCACCGACATCAAGTTCTGTTCCATCGACGACCCCACCTGCGAGGCCTGTCAGTGACCCAATCCGATGTATGACTGCAACACGCATTCACGCTTCGGGTCGCAAAACCGCCAAAACACTTGGTGTTCAGACTGAACACTCTGATAATTCGAACTGTTAAGGAAAGCAGCAATGCTCGTTTGGGAAGACGATTCACGTTCCACCACCACCACGCCTCGCGTGGTGCCCGCCACCGACGCCGCATCATTCGCACCGAAGGTTGTTGAAACGCCGGCACCCGTGGCATCGCACCTGCCGCAATCCGCGGCCTTCGCCGCCCCCGCTGTCGTGCCCTTGAAAGCATTGGCCGCTGCACCAGTGGCCGCTGCCGCATCGGCCGTGATGACAGCGGCGTCCGGCTCGTCGTCCGATGACCGCCGCGTCAACGTGGCCGACAAGCGCATCATCAACGGCCAGACCGACGTCAACCAGTTGGTGCCCTTCAAGTACAAGTGGGCCTGGGAGAAATACCTCGCCACCTGTGCCAACCACTGGATGCCGCAAGAGATCAACATGTCTCGCGACATCGCGCTGTGGAAGGACCCCAACGGTTTGACCGAAGACGAGCGCCGCATCATCAAGCGCAACCTCGGCTTCTTCGTCACGGCCGATTCGTTGGCGGCCAACAACATCACCCTGGGTACCTACCGCCACATC
>JAIYCN010000014.1 GCA_027487995.1 Rubrivivax sp.
CCTTGCCGCGACGCTCCTCGCGACCGTCGCGGCCGCGACGCCGGTGGACTACGACCGCGACATCCGCCCGATCCTCTCGAGCTACTGCTTCCATTGCCACGGGCCCGATGACGCCTCGCGCAAGGGAGGCCTCCGCCTCGACCTCGCGGCCGCGGCCCGCGGGGACACCAAGAGCGGGGCGATCGCCGTGGTGCCCGGCGATCCGAACGGCAGCGAGCTGCTCCAGCGCATCGTGTCCCCGCACGCCGACGAGGTCATGCCGCCCCCGGAGGCGAAGAAGCCGCTCGCCCCCGCCCAGGTGGACCTCCTCCGCCGCTGGATCGCCGAGGGCGCGCCGCAGCCCGCGCACTGGTCGTTCCAACCCGCGGTCCGCGCCGCCCTGCCGGAAGTCGCGGGCACCCCGCATCCCGTGGACCGGCTCGTCCGCGACCGGCTGGCGCGCGAGGGGATCGCGCCCGCGCCCGCGGCCGACGCACGGACCCTGGTCCGCCGGCTGCACCTCGACCTCCTGGGCCTGCCGCCCACGCCCGCGGAGGTGGAAACCTTCCTCGCGGACCGTGCTCCCGGCGCCCTTGAGCGGCTGGTCGACCGCCTCCTTGCCTCGCCGCATTTCGGGGAGCGCTGGGGCCGCCACTGGCTCGACCAGGCCCGCTTCGCCGACAGCGCCGGCTACCTCAACGACACCCTGCGGCCGCACGCGTACCTGTTTCGCGACTGGGTGATCGACGCGGTCAATCGCGACGTGCCCTTCGACCGGTTCACCATCGAGCAGCTGGCGGGTGACCTCCTGCCGGAGCCGACCCTCGAACAGCGGATCGCGACCGGCTTCCACCGCAATTCGCTGAAGAACGACGAGGCCGGGGCGGACCTCGAGCTCGACCGGGTGAAGAACGCCGTCGACCGGGCGGCCACCACCGGCGCGGTGTGGCTCGGGCTCACGGTCGGCTGCGCCGAGTGCCACACGCACAAGTACGATCCGGTCTCGATCCGCGAGTTCTACCAGCTCTACGCGTTCTTCAACCGCACCGCCGAGCGCGACGTCCCCGCGCCGCGGCCCGCCGAGCTCGCGGCCTACGAGCGGAAGCTGGCGGAGTGGGAGGCGGAGCGGGCCCGCCTCGAGGCGCCGGTGGCGGCGCATGCGGCCACGCTCGCCGAAACCCGGGTGCCGGAGTGGGAGCGCGGCCTGACGCTGCCGGCCGCCCGCTGGACCCTGCTCCGCCCGGAGGAGATCAGCTTCATCACCGAGGACGAGGAGCGGCTGTTCCCGCCCAATCCGGACCACTCGTTCACCACCGGGGAACGCGACCCCGTGCGCACCCGCTACGTCGTGCGCGCGCCGTTCGCGCAACGGGGCGTCACCGGCTTCCGCCTGGAGGCGCTCGCGGGCCTCGGGGAGAAGCCGGGCCGCGGCAGCGGGGGCGACTTTCACCTCGCGGAATTCTCGGTCACCGTGCGCACGCCGGGCGGCGCGCAGGAGCGGCTCGCGTTCACCGCCGCGCGCGCCGACTTCGCCGCCAAGGCGACGCCGGCGGCCCAGACCCTGGACGGCGACAACACCACCGGCTGGGGGGTGGCCGGGCAGACGGACCGCGCGCATGCGATCGTCTTCGAGCTGCGGGAACCGCGGGACTTCCCGCCCGGCTCGGAGCTCTTCGTCGAGCTCGAGCACCGCATTACCGGCGTCCTCGCCCGCTTCCGCCTCGCCGCCACCACCGCGCCGGGGCCCCTGGAGCCCAGTCCGCTGCCCGACGAGATCCTCGCCGTGCTCGACACCCCGGAGGCCGCGCGCACCCCGGCGGACCGGCTGGCCCTGGCGCGCCACGTCGCACGCTTCGCCGACGAGCGGGGCCGCGAGCTGCACCGGCCGCTCGCGGCGCACCTCGCGAAGCGCCCCGAATTCCCGCGCACCGCGGCGCCCGTGCTGGTCGCGCACGAGCGCAAGACCCGCGTCCACCTGCGCGGCGACTACCAGCAGCCGGGCGAGGAGGTCCTGCCGGGCACGCCCGTCGTGCTCCCGCCGCTGCGGGCCCGGGGCGCCGTCGCCGACCGCCTCGACCTCGCGCGCTGGATCACGGACCCGGCGCATCCCCTGACGGCGCGCGTGGCGGTCAACCAGATCTGGCAGCAGCTGTTCGGCCGCGGGCTCGTCGCGACCCCGGACAATTTCGGCGCGCTGGGCGAGCGGCCGTCGCATCCGGAGCTGCTCGACTGGCTGGCGACCGAGTTCGTGCGGCTGGGCTGGAGCCGGAAGGCCCTGATCCGCCTGCTGGTGACCTCGGAGACCTACCGGCAGGCGTCGCGGCGCCGTGCGGACCTGGAGGAGCGGGACCCGCTGAACGTGCTGTTGGCGCGCCAGAGCCGGCATCGGCTGGAGGCGGAGATCGTGCGGGACGTGGCGCTGGCGAGCAGCGGCCTGCTCAACCCGCGGATCGGCGGCCCCAGCATCCACCCGCCGTTGCCGGAGTTCGTGCTGGCCTTCGGCCGCAACCGCAACTGGCCCGAGACCAAGGGCCCGGAGGCGAACCGCCGCGGGATGTACATCCACCTCCGGCGCAACGTGCCGTACCCGATGCTCACGGCCTTCAACGCGCCCGACGCGAGCGTGGCCTGCCTGCAGCGGGAGCGTTCCAACTCGCCCCTGCAGGCGCTGACCCTGCTGAACGACCCGGTGTTCGTCTCCGCGGCGGAGGCCCTTGCAACCCGGTTGGCGGAGTTCGCCGGGGACCTCGACGCGCGGCTGCGCCACGGGTTCGCCCTCTGCCTCGGCCGCCCTCCCGCCGCGGCGGAGCTCGCCGCCCTGCGGCGCCACCACGACGATCAGCTTGCCCTCGGCGACGCCCGCTCGGCCCTCCTCGCCACCGCCCGCCTCCTCCTCAACCTCGACGAGTTCATCACCCGCGAATGATCCCGCCCGCGCTCTCCCGCCGACACTTCCTCACCCGGGCCGGGGGCGGCCTCGGCGCCCTCGCGCTCTCCAACCTCCTCGGCGCGGACGGCCTGCTCGCGTCCGCCGCGGCGGGCCCCGGGCGCATCCCCACCCATCACGCCCCGCGCGCCAAGAACTGCATCTACATCTACCTGGAGGGCGGTCCCAGCCAGATGGACCTGTACGACCCGAAGCCGAAGCTGAACGCGCTGGATGGCCAGCCGCTGCCGGAGTCGATGCTGGCCAACATGCGCTTCGCC
>JAIYCN010000192.1 GCA_027487995.1 Rubrivivax sp.
CTTCGATGAAGTAACCGGCCTCTTCCGTGGTCTTGCCCAGCGCCTCGTCGGGTGAGAGGTTGAACAGGGTGCCATAGGCGGCATTGACCTTCACGTAGCGCAGTCGGTGGTCCTTGACGAAGGCCGGCACGGGCAGACTTTCGAAGAGCGTACCGACGAACTGCAGCTGCTCGGCCAACTGCTCGGCTGCTTCATGGCGTTGCGTGACATCCACCAACGTCCCCGCAAAACCCTGCGCGCCATGGATGGGGTCGACCAGGGCTTGTGCCCGAACCTCGACCCAGCGCGGGATGCCGGCCCCGGTCTGCAGCTGCATTTCCATCGAAAGACTGGTCTGTGCCTCCAGGCCCAGTGAGGTCAGTGCCTGGCGCCATGTCGGGCGGTGCTCGTGTGACAGGTAATCCTCAAGCTTCTGTCCCAAGCCCTCAGGCAAGCCACTGAGCGCCGACCATGCGGCGCTGGTGTAGGTGAGCCTCCCTTGACGATCCAACCGGAACACCACCTCCCGCAGGCTGCTCAGAACGCTCTCATACCGTCGGTTCTCGCGCTCGATGAAGACCTGAAGGGCGGCTTGTTCTGCCCGCTCGGCCCTCAGGGCCTGCACCAGCCCCGCCACCGCCTCCGACAGGGCGGCCATGCTGTCTTCGTCCGCTGCGGCTCGGGCTGCTGTTGGTGCGATCGCCTGCGGCGCGGGCCCGGACTCTTGTGCGGCTTCGCCGATCAGTCGGCGCAGGGCGATCACCGCTCGGTTGCGCTCCTCAAGCTGGGTGTGGAGCCGGTCATTGGCTTGTCCCAGTTCCTCGGAGCTCAGTTCCAGGCTGCGCGACTTCAGATGGGCGTCGCGGTCGAACTGCTCATAGGCGTGGGAGACGCGCTCCAGGAGCTCGGGCAGGGAGCGCAAGACCGTTTGAATGTCAGCGGCTTGGGCTGGGGACGTGGGATCGGCCCATTCGATCGTCTTCAGCGATTGGATCAGGGCCTGCTCGGCCCCTGCGCCCTCGAGTCGCCACAGGCGCCGCAGCTGGCGATGCAGCAATGGGTGCATCAGGTGGTGCGATCCGGTTGTTCGGACAACCAGCTGATGGTCATGGTCTGGTTGTGCAGGCGGCAGTCGCCCGCATAGTTCCAGGCCGCGATCTCGCCGTTGGAGTAGAAGCCGGTGATGCAGGTGCCCGGGGGAAGCGCTTCGCAAACCGCCTCCACCTCTTCTTCGGTGAGGTCTCCCATGACGATGCGCCGCCCAACGCAACTCACCAACACCGCCACAGCGGGCTCACCGGACTGCAACACCGGACCGATGTTGTGGGCCGCCTTTTCGGCTGCGGCAATCAGGTGATGGGTCGATGCGTGCATGAGCCGAACGTGTGAATCCGTGCTGACGTCACCGGCCAGTATCAGGCTGCCCTTTTCTTCATCAATGCCCAGGATGGTCCGGATCAAGCCACTGTCCGGTCCCTGCGTGATCTGCAAGGGGAAGAGGAGACCCGAGGATGGCAGATCCTTGGCGTATTCGCCCAGGTAGCGCCGGTAGATCTCCAAGGCCGGTTCATGGTCCATTTCCACGAGCACGTTGCCCTGCGCCTGCGTGACGCGGCGCGCGGGTCCGAATGCTTCCCAGCCCCCATTGGCACTGCTGCCGGATTGGACCCGGCGTCCGCTGAAACCCAAGGCGACCACATGATGGTCGGTGACGCCCTGCGGCCCGATGGTGAAGGTTCGCACAAACGCACCACCGTCACCGGCCAAGCCGCCGGAAATGCCAGGCAAGGCCGCACCTTCAAAGCCGCTCTTGAGACCCGCCACCAAGGCGCTGCCGTTGATCGACACGCCCGGTGCGAATACCCAGATTTGCCGCAGGTCCGGCCCGGCAAGTTCGCGCAGGTTGAGACTGACGGACCGACCGGCCACGGCCGAGTCCTCCATCCGCGCAATCGGTACGCTGCAGACATGCGCTTGGGTGTCTTCAAGCGTGATGGCCGTCATCACCAGGCTGCCCAGGTGGACTTCCGGGCCGATGATTTCACCGGCGGTGGAGCAACCAACGACGGCTGCATTCGGAAGGCGCGATCGAAGCGTTTGAGTCAACCGGTCAATGGCTGATGAACCTTCCGGGGCATGCCCATCGGACTGGAAATGCCGCACGTCGGCAAACAGCAGCACCACCGTGGCGGCCATGGCAACGGCCGCCTCAATGGATTCATCAATGGCCGAGGCGTGCAGCAGAACGCCCTGGGGGGCCAGTTGACGTTGAAGAGTTTGGATGGCCATCAGGTGGGCTCAGTGAACCGGTCAGGCGTGGGATCAGCGGACTCAGTCGGGGAAATCCTCGTGGACTTGAAGTACTTCACCCCAGCTGGCAAGCATCGCATCCACGCATCGCGGACAGAAATGCTGGCCCCTGCCCTGCACGATGAAGTCACGCGCGGCGTCGAAGGTCCAGGCCTTCTTGTAGGGCCGTTCGGACGTGAGCGCGTCCAGGACATCCGCCACGGCGACGATGCGACCACTGAGGGGAATGTCCTCGCCCTTGAGCCCTCGCGGGTAACCGCTGCCATCCCACTTTTCATGATGCGCACCGGCAATCTCGCAGGCCATCTGGATCAGGGGATACTGGCTCTCGCTCAGCAGTTGTTCGCCGATTTGGGCATGCGTGCGCATGACGTCCAACTCATCAGGGTCCAGCTTCCCGGGCTTGAGCAGGACGGCGTCAGGAATGCCCACCTTGCCCAGGTCGTGCAGTGGTGCAGCCGTCAGCAGGTCGTCGAGATACTTGCCCGGCATGCCGAGGGCTCGACCGATCACCACGGAGTAGCGGGCCATGCGCTGAATGTGACCACCCGTTTCGGGGTCGCGGAACTCGGCGGCCTGCGCCAACCGGGTCACCAGTTCCAGGGCCGCCTCGCGCAGAGCTGCCGTGGCGGCCTTGACCTCTTCGCTCAGCAGCGCAGCGCGATCATTCAGCAGGTTGTGCGCCTGCCTCAGCCGCATCAGATTGGTCAGGCGCAGCTTCATCTCGGTGGTGTCCACCGGTTTGCTCAGAAAGTCGGTGGCGCCCACCTCCAGTGCCCGGCGCCGAACGCTGCGCTCGTCGGCCGCCGTCACCATGACGATGGGCACGTCGGCAAACGCACGGTCCTTGCGGATGGCTTCGATGAAGCCGATGCCGTCCAGCACCGGCATCATGTAGTCGACGACGATCATGTCCGCCCCGTCGCGCAGGGTTTCGCTCAGGGCCAACTCGGGGTCCTGATAAGTCACCGGCTGCAGAGGCGACACGCCGCGTGCCAATGCCGCCATGAGAACAAGGTTCGTCTCGTTGTCGTCGATGATGACGATCTTCATCTTCCGCCCTTCCGTGCAACTCGAAGCATAGCGGTTCGCGAGACCGAGTTCACCCTTGGGCCAACCCAAACCGCTCCGGAGTGCGGCCGGATGCCAATCCGGTCACGCTAGCCCCAGGGTTTTCAGGCGTAGAGGTCGAGCAGTCCCACGGTCCGGCGTCTGGGCATCTGATCGGCTGTTGAGATCGCCCCTCCTTGGCCAGAGCCTGGTTGAGCACCGTTTGTGGATGAAGACGCTGCCCGTTCCTCCTGGCCCTGCGACTGGGACAGTTGCTGTGAGATGCTGCCCCCACTGAGCGTCAGACCTGCATTTTGGAGGGCGGCGGCCAATTCCGGCAGGCTGGATTCGATGGCTTGGCGAGCGCTGGCCGACTCGGCGCCGAAATTCAACTCGGCTTGTTGGCCATCCAGTGCGATCGAGATGGCCACAGGCCCCATGTCGGCAGGGTGCACGTCCAGCCACACTTGCTGCACACCGTCCTGGACCCACTGCTCGATCTTCAATCCCAGCGCCCGCGGGAATGCGGTTTCGTGGATGGACTCGCTGATGCGGTCGCTCGTGTAGCCCGCAGGCGCCTGGGTGTCGAATGTCCCGTTGCCGCGCAGAGGATTTTCCACAGGACCGGCTGTTGGGATGCCACTCATCGGCGACATCGTGCTCGATTCGGTCTGCGCGGAAATGGCGTTCATGGTCGACCCCGCCGCGACCGTCGATGGAGCGGATGCGGATGGTGTCCCCGAGGGCGAAGTCGCGGGCGTCTCCGTGGGCATGTCGCGGCCTGGCATCGCGGATGGAACAGATCCCGACCTGTCAGGGGCTTCTTCCCGGAGAGTCCCCGGTTCCCGTGTCTTGGTTCGCGCGGGTTCCGGTCGGCCTTGGTCGCCCCCGGCGGCACGGGCGATCGCGCTCCTGGAGCCGGCCTCCGTGGTGGACAAGGGTGATGGCTGGGTGATTGGTGACGATAGGCCTGTCGTGCCCGGCTGAGACAACGGCGGGACGATCGGCGAGACCGGGTTGAGCCTCGAATCCACCGTTGTGGGGCTGTCCGCATCGGATGGTCGCAAGGCCGATGGCTCACTGGAATCAAGCTTGCCCGCTTCGGCCAGGGCCATGGGGGTGTTCTTCGCCAGAGCGACTGCGCTGCCGATGGAAGGCGAGCCAGCCGCTGGCAATTCGCCCCGCGTCGGATTCACCCGGTTGATGGCGGCCGGTGCCTCACCGGCTGCACGGGTGGATGTTTCCCGGTTGGACCAATTGAGGGCCGGATCCGAACGGTCCGAAGGTACGGCAGTCAAGGACGAGAGGTTCGCCGCGGAGTCATCATGCGGATGTTTGTCGCCGACCGCGTCTGTGACAGGCGATGGCTTCTCGACAGGCGCATCAGGGTCAACCGCTGCATCCGAGGTCGCGACCGGGTCCGGCAACGTGGAGAAGGCCATCACTAAGGGATCGGTATCGTTGGGAACGACGGACCGCAAGGTTGCCGGATCAAGGGCCGTGCGATCCTCGTGACCTGAGCCGCCATCCGTGGTGGGCACCGATAGAAGGCCTCCCTTCTGCGTGGCAGCATCGGTGTCCTCTGAATCCGGTTCCGTCTGACGCAACAGAGCTGAACGCTTCTCCCCTGCCTGTTGCAACAGGCGGTCGAAGGGGCTGAGTCCTCCTTCGTTTTTGGCGATGATCCCCTTTCGCGCAGCGCCTGATCCTGTGGGCGGCTTGGCCAGCCCAGGGCCTGGTTCAAGACCAAGAGAAAAGTTCAGTGTCGTGGGCAGTGTGGTCATGACGTGTTTGTTGTCGCGTCAGTGGATCAGGCGCCAATGATGGCCATGACCGGAGTGATCTGGCGTGCTGCGCGCTGGGCCCACTCGTCATCATGTCGTTGCTGGGTTCGACGCTCGATGACGTCGACCTGTTGCGCGCGCCGTTGAAGCAGCTTCTCGATACTGGCCACGCGGATCTCCTGTTGCAGCGCTTCCCGTTCAGCCTGCTCCACCAGCGCCAGGACGTGGCGCTGGGTGTGCGCCTGTTGCGTCAGGGCTGCATCCAGTCGCTCCACAAACTGGCGGTAGTACTGGAGCACCTGGGGAGTGGCTCCTTCCTTGAACTGCAGTTGCCAGTGATCCTGGTAATGACGCCGGTAGGCCGTAAGTTGCTCTGATTGCGCCTGCACATGCACCAGGCGTTGGCGCATTTCGGCTGCACGGGCATGGCGGCGGTCACGCTCCTGGACTTCCTTGTCCTTGAGCAACAGCAGCAGATGGGGATCGGTCGTGCTCAATGGAGTTCTCCGTCATTTTTGGGGTGAAGATCAGTTGGCCAATCAAGCGATTGCTGCATCTGGGCCAGGCTCTCATCGAGCGTGGCGTTTTCATGCATGTCCTGTTGGAGCAGGCTGGTGATGGCAGATCGGCGCTGCAAGGCCTCGTCCAGCTCGGGGTCGCTTCCCGGCTGGTAAGCACCGATCTGCAGCAGGTCTCGGGCGCGCGTGAGGCGCGACAGCAGTTGCCTGAGCTTGCGGGCGGCGGCCTGGTGATCCCGCGTGGCCACGTTGGGCATGACCCGTGAAATGGATCGCTCGACATCGATGGCAGGGTAGTGACCTGACTCAGCCAGCTCTCGCGACAACACGATGTGGCCATCCAAAATGCCGC
>JAIYCN010000269.1 GCA_027487995.1 Rubrivivax sp.
ACGGCGGTGGAGGCGTGGGCGGCCGAGGCCCGCCTCGAGGTGGTCGCGGCGGCGCCGGGCCGCGTTTCCGGCGAGGAGTTGGTCGAGCGCTTGGCCTTGGCGCGGTCCGCCGGGACCGGAAAGGCCCTCGAGTTCCTGCCGCCGCGTCCCAGCCGCTGGGCGCAGCTTGCCGCCCGGTACAGTTCCCGGCGCCTCGCCACGGCCGGCGCGGCGGTGGCGGGCCTGCTCGGCCTGGCGGCCATCGGCTTCGGCTGGCAGGAATACCGCCTGTGGTCCCTCCGCTCCCGCTGGGAGACGATGGCCCCGACGGTCAAGGAGCTGGAGACCGTCCAATCCCGGATCCGCGAATACCGCTCCTGGTACGACACCTCGTTCCGCAACCTTTCGATCCTGCGCAAGGTGACCGAATGCTTCCCGGAAACGGGGGCCGTCACCGCCAAGTCCTTCGAGATCCACGGGCAGACTAACGTGACCGTCTCCGGCACCGCCCGCGACAACGCCTCGCTCCTGCGCACGCAGGACCTGCTCCGCCAGTCGCGGGAGGTGCAGGCGGTCAAGATCGAGCAGATCCGGGGCAAGACCCCGGCCCAGTTCACCTTCAACTTCCGCTGGAGCGGAGCCCCCACGCCATGACGAAGCCCCCCCTGGATCGACAACGCTGGCTGCTGATCCTGACCGGCGTCGCGCTGGGCCTGCTGGTGCTGGACAGCCTCGTGCTCAGCCCCCTGACCCGCGCCTGGCAGGCCCGCAGCGCGGAGATTGCCCGGCTGGGCAAGCTCGTGGCCGAGGGCGAATCGACCGTCGCCCGCGGCGAGCGGACGCGCGGGCTCTGGCGGGAGATGCAAGGGCAGGCGCTGCCCGCGGATTCCGCCAAGGCGGAGCAGGACCTGCTGACCGCCTTCGACCGCTGGGGCCGCGCCGGCGGGGTGGAGGTGGCCTCGATCAAGCCGCAATGGAAGCGGGGCTCCACCAGCCAGTATTCGCTGCTCGAATGCCGGGTGGACGTCACCGGTCCCTTGCCCGCGATCGTGCGGTTCCTGCACGAGGTCGAGAAGTCACCCCTCGCGCTGCGGATCGATTCCCTGGAGCTCAACACGCGGGATGAGTCCGGGGGCAAGCTCTCCCTCGGCCTGCTGGTGAGCGGGTTGCGGCTGGCGCCGCTGGAGGGTCGGCGATGAACCGCATTTCCCTTTGCGCGTTGCTGGCCGCGTTGGCCGTGGGCATCCAGGCCGCGGAACGCCGGCGAGGCTCTGAGGCGGCTCCGGCCGCCACTCCGGCCCCGGCGGCGGCATCGACCGCTCCGGCCGGTAGCCTCGAGGCCTTCGCGCTCGTCACCGAGCGCAACATCTTCAACCCCAACCGCACCGCGCGGACCCGGTCCGCCCCCGAGGAAAAGCCCGTCCGGACCGAGGAGGTCGCCCTCGTCGGCGTGGTGGGCTTCGGCGCCGACCCTGCGGCCGTGTTCCACAGCGCCGATCCGCGCCTGCGCGGCGAGGCGGCGGCGGGGGGCCGCCTGGGTGACTTCAGCGTGGTCGCGGTGACCCCCGCCGGGGTGGAGCTCCGCGCCGGCGAACGCACCTACACCCTCGCGGTCGCGCAACGCCTGACGCGGGTCGAGGGCGGTGAGTGGACCGCCTCCGCCGCCCCGGTCCCGGAAGTCCGGTCCCGCCCCGAGGCGGCCCCGGTGGAAGTACCGGCGAACGCCTCCGAAGTCCTCAAACGCCTGATGAAGCAACGCGAGAAACAGCTTAAAGAATGAACACCCAACCCATCCTGCCCCTGCTCCTCAGCCTGACCTTGTCGGGCGGAGCCCTCCTGCACGCCCAAACCCCGGCTGCGCCCGTGCCCGGGGAGACGCCGCGGGTCCCGGAGGCCGCCCCCACCGCGCCCGAGCGTCCGGCGCGCGACACTTCCGCCGGGCTCCGGTTCAATTTCCGCGGGGCCCCGCTCGAGACGGTGCTCAATTACCTCAGCGAGGCCGCGGGCTTCGTGATCGTCCTCGAGACCCCGGTCCGCGGGAACGTCGACATGTGGAGCGCCCAGCCGGTCTCCCGCACCGAGGCGGTCCAGTTGCTCAATCTGGCCATCAACAAGTCCGGTTATACTGCCACCCTCAAGGGGCGCACCTTGGTCGTGAGTTCCAAGGAGGACGCGCGCAAGCGGGCCATCCCGATCCGCACCGGCAATGACCCGCGCCAGATCCCCGACAACGCGGAGATGGTGATGCAGATCATCCCGCTCGAGCGGATCGATGCCACCCAGGCGGCCTCGGACCTCGCGACCCTCCTGCCCAACTCGGCGACCATCACGGCGAATGTCGACAGCAACTCGCTGGTAGTGACGGACACCCAGAGCAACGTCCGGCACATCGTCGAGCTGCTCTCCGCCCTCGACGGGTCCGCCGGCTCCGTCGCCTCGATGCGGGTCTTCCAGCTGAAGAATTCCGACCCACAGGAGATGGCGGCGCTCATCACCAACATCTTCGGCGGCGGTCAGTCCGGCGCCCGCTCCGGGGCCCCGCAGACCCCAGGTTTCGGGGGCTTCCCTGGGTTCGGCGGGGGGCCGGGGGCGGCGCTCGCGGCGATGGCGGCGGCCCGGGGCGGCGGCGGTCCCGGCGGTCGGGGCTCCAGCAGCTCGTCCAGCCGCGGTTCGCGCTCGAGCGGTGGCTCCTCCCGCGGCACGCCCGTGGTCGCGGTGGCTGATCCCCGCACGTATTCGGTGATCGTCAGCGCCTCCAAGGAAAGCCTCGAGGATGTCGAGGGCATCATCCGGCAGCTCGATGCCAGCACCGCGCGCAAGCAGAAGGTGTTCGTCTACTCCCTGGAGCACGGCGACGTGAAGCAGGTGGAAAGCGTGCTGCGGAACCTGTTCCAAGGGAGCAACGTGCGCACCACCGGTTCCCAGGAGGTCGATCCGCTCACGACCCGCGCGTCCGCGAATACCCAGGCCACCGGCGCCAACATCACCCTCGGCACCCGCGGGGTCCGCTGAACCCTCCGCTCCACCTCCTCATGAAACTTTTCCCCCTGCTTCCGGCCGCCCTGGCCCTGGTGCTTTCCGGACTCGTTCACGCCGCCCAGGCGCCGAGCACCGGCGGCGCCCGGCCCGCCACCTCCAGCACGCCCCGGCCCTCGACGATGTCGGGCACCACCTCCCGCGCCACCACCGGGGGGGGCGGCGGCGGCGGCTCGGCCGGCTCCACCCGCCA